>PLZT01000554.1 GCA_003152255.1 Methylocystaceae bacterium
GCTCTAGAAAGGGGTGAGTAGTTACCATGCGCAAGCTTATTATCTTGGCGATCGACGTAAAACTACGCTTTGCGAGACCATCAAAGTCTGGAAAGAGTTTTTTCCGCGCGCTTATCTGCCGCTGCCGCATCCTTCTCCACGCAACCAGCCATGGCTTTGTAGAAATCCGTGGTTCGAAGAGCAGTTCGTGCTAGAGGTGCAAAACATAATTCGAACCATGAACCTGTAATGGCTAACTTCGCGCCGAGTTTTCCATCTCATTATCCCAGCGCAATGGCGCGACCCGCTCCAGGCGCCGCGATCACAACACACAGCCGCGCAAACCATTTCCGTGAGCCATCGCGGGGCCGCATGCCAACAGAGGTCGATAGCGAGCGTCGGGGGTGGAGCGCGCCGCTTGGCGAGCATGATCAAAGGCGCGATCGCCGCCTCTCCGCCCGCGCGACATGACGGCTCCGGGCGAGAAATGGGCCTTCGGGCATGGCTTTGCCACATTTTGCGTCGATTTGAAGGTTCGACCTTTCGCGGCTATTCTGGCGCGAGCGGTTAAACTCCGGGGGACGTCGACCCTCAAGGGGAAGAGTTGGATGCATTTGCCGGACAAACGGATATTTCGCGGGCTTCTCGCCCTAGCGTCGGCTCTGCCGATCGCCATCGCCTCGCCGGCGCGGGCCGCGCCCTCTGTCGTGATCGATGTCGCCTCCGGGCAGATTCTCGAGCAGGAAGAGGCTGCCGCGGTCTGGTATCCCGCCTCGGTCACCAAGCTAATGACCGTCTATGTGGCGCTCGACGCGGTGCGCCAGGGTCGGCTGACCTTCGACACGCCGCTGGTCGTTTCGGCGCGCGCCGCGAAGATGGCGCCTTCCAAGATGGGCTTTCGCCCGGGATCCGAGGTCACGCTGCGCAATGCGCTGGTGATGCTGATGGTGAAGTCGGCCAACGATGTCGCCGTCACGGTCGCCGAAGGCGTATCGGGCTCGGTCGAGGCCTTCGCCGATGAGATGAACAAGGCCTCGGCGACGCTGGGGATGCGCGAGTCCAATTGGGTCAATCCCAATGGCCTGCCGGATTCGCGGCATGTGACATCGGCGCGCGATCTCGCCATTCTCGGCCGCGCGCTGCTACAGCAATTTCCCGAATCCGCGAGCCTGTTCAATATCGGCGCGATGCAGCTTGGCGGGAGGATAACGGCGAACCACAATGGGATGCTCGGCCGCTATCCCGGCGCCGACGGCATGAAGACCGGCTTCACCTGTCCCGCCGGCTATAATCTCGTCGCTTCCGCCACCCACGGCGGGCAGAAGCTGATCGCCGTGGTGCTGGGCGCGCCGACGCCGGCGTCGCGCACGGCGAAGATGGCCGCGCTGCTCGACCGCGCGTTCCAGACGGGCTCTCCGATGGGTTCGCTCGAGTCCTTGCCGAGCGGCAATGGCGCCCCGCCCGACTTGCGCGACAGGGTGTGCGGCCACCGCGCCAAGGCCGCCAAGGAGTTCATGGCCGAGGTCGAGGATATGACGATCCCGATCAACGCGGCGCCGACGGGAAATCCCGTGGTCGACGCATTGGCCGGCGGCCGGCAGTCGGTCAGCGTCAGGGATCTCGCGCGTTTGCCGCGTCCGTTTTTCACGCCGGTCGTCGTCTATGCCGGCCGCGCGCCGGGCTATCAGGGTGCGGTCGCGCGCGCCCGCCCGGCGGGCGCTCCGATCGGCGTCGAGGAGGCGACCGCTTATACTGGCGAGAAGAGCGAGGGCTCCGAGGCGTCGCCGATTTCCCAACCCGCGCCGGACGCCAAGCCGCTGCGCGGCGCGGCCGCCGATAAGCACGCCAAGCACGCGGTGGCGGCGGCGCCAAAACCCGAGGCGAGGGACACGCCGCCTCCGGCGAAAGCCCACGCCGCCAAGGCCAAGGGCAAGGTAAAGGCGGCCGCGCTCGAAACGAAAAAACCTCACAAGAAAACCGAGGCCAAGGCGCATAAGGAGCACGCCGCCGCGCATCCGGCCGAGACGGGCAAGACCGCGCCGAAACACGCCGAAAAGCAGCAAAAGGGCAAGGCCCACGCCGGCAAGAGCAGCGACGCGGGCGGCGCGGGCGCGGGCGACGCCGGCCAATGAGCGATCAGGACACGGCGACGAGTCAGGACTTGGCGACGCAAGACGGAAGCCGGACCGCGCGGCGCCCGCCGCCGCCGTTGCCCCTCACCGTGCTGACGGGGTTTTTGGGCGCCGGCAAGACGACGCTGCTCAATCGTCTGCTGGCCGCGCCGGAACTCGCCGACACGCTCGTGTTGATCAATGAATTTGGCGATGTCGGGCTCGATCATCTGTTCGTCGAGAAAATCGACGGCGACATGATCGTGATGAGTTCGGGCTGCGTCTGCTGCACCATTCGCGGCGATCTCGTCGCCACGCTGGAGGATTTGCTGAAGAAGCGCGACAACGGCCGCATCGCGCCGTTCCGCCGGGTCGTGCTGGAGACCACCGGCCTCGCCGACCCCGCGCCGGTGCTGCACGCGATCATGTATCACCCCTATCTGATGCTGCGCTACCGGCTCGAAGGAGTGGTGACGCTGATCGACGCGATCAACGGCGAGGCGACGCTCGACGCGCATGAGGAAGCGGTTAAGCAAGCGGCGGTCGCCGACCGGCTGGTCATCGCCAAGACCGATTTGCCCGAGGGCGCGGCGCGTCTTCCCAGTCTTTCGGCGCGCCTAAAACGCCTCAACCCGAGCGCGAAAATTCTGATCGGCGCGAAGGGCGAGGCGACGCCCGAGGCGGTCCTCGATTGCGGTCTATACGACGCCGAGGGCAAGAACCCGCGCCTCGCGCAATGGCTCAACGCGCAAGAGGTCGAAGCCGCGCATGAGGACCACCACGACCACGATCATCACGATCACCACCACGCCCCCGTGGACGCGAACCGCCACGACGCCCATATCCGCGCCTTTTGCCTCACCAGCGAAACGCCGCTCGCGCCCGGCGCCTTCGACATGTTTCTCGATCTGCTGCGCCAGGCGCACGGCCCCAGACTGCTCCGCGTAAAAGGCGTCGTCGCGCTCTCCGACGATCCGGCCCGGCCGGTGGTGATTCACGGCGTGCAGCACGTGTTTCATCCGCCGCACCGGCTGAGCGCCTGGCCTGACGCGGACCATCGCACCCGCATCGTGTTCATCGTGAAGGATCTGGAGGAGCGTTTCGTCACCGGCCTATACAACGCCTTCGCCGGGACGCCGGCGGTGGACGCGCCGGACGCCAGCGCGCTGACGGATAATCCGCTCGCGCCAAGGGCCGGCGGGCTGCTGGGGTGATCCCGTCTACGCCCGCTCGCGCGCAACCTCGCGCCAGCCGATGTCGCGCCGGCAAAAGCCGCCGGGCCAGTCGATGAGGTCGACGGCCGCGTAGGCCCGAGCCTGGGCCTCCACGACCGTGTCGGCCAGCGCGGTGACGTTGAGCACGCGCCCGCCGGCGGCCAAAAGCTTCCCGTCGACCAGCTTCGTGCCCGCATGGGTGACGATGACGTTTTCCGCCGCCTCCGCGCGCTCTAGATCGCGAATTTGCGTGCCGACCATCGGCGTCGCCGGATAGTTTTTCGCCGCCAGAACCACCGTCAGCGCCGCGCGCTTCGAGAACCGCGGCGCGCGTTCGGGCAGGGCGCCGCGCGCCGCCGCCAGCATCAGTTCGAGCAGATCGTCCTCCAGACGCGGCAAGATCACTTGCGCCTCGGGGTCGCCGAGGCGGGCGTTGTATTCGATCAGCTTCGGCCCTTCCGCCGTCAGCATCAGGCCAGCATAGAGAACGCCGCGATAGGGCGCGCCCATCTCCCGCATCGCCCGCAGCGTCGGCTCGACAATGGTCTCCATGACCCGCGCCTCCATCGGCGGGGTCAGCGCGCTGGCCGGCGAATAGGCGCCCATGCCGCCGGTGTTGGGGCCGGTGTCGCGCTCGCCGACGCGCTTGTGATCCTGCGCGGTCGAAAAGCTCAGCGCCCGTTCGCCGTCGCAGAGCGCGAAGAACGAGACTTCCTCGCCCTGCAAAAATTCCTCGATCACCACTTCCGAGCCGGAACGTCCGAAACTCCCGGCGAACATCGCGCGGATGGCCCGCTCGGCCTCGTCCAGGGTTTGCGCGACGACGACGCCCTTGCCGGCGGCGAGTCCGTNNCCCTTGCCCGCGGCGAGCCCGTCGGCCTTGATCACCACCGGCAGGCCGAAATCCTCCAGCCCTGCCCGTGCTGCCTCGCGATCGTCGAACCGCCGATAGCGCGCCGTCGGGATGTTGCGCCGCGCGCAGAGATCCTTGGTGAAGCCCTTGGAGCCCTCCAATCGCGCCGCCGCCCGGGTTGGCCCGAAGACGAGAATCTCTTGCGCGGCGAGGTCGTCGGCGATGCCGGCGATCAGCGGCTGCTCGGGCCCCACGACGACGAGACCGACCCCGTTTTGGCGGCAGAATTCGACGACCGCGCGATGATCGGCCACATCGAGGTCGACCAATTCGCCGCGCCGCGCGATGCCCGGATTGCCGGGCGCGACGAACAATTGTCTCAGCCTGGGGCTTTGGGCCAATGCATTGGCGATGGCGTGCTCGCGTCCACCCGATCCGATCAGAAGAATATTCATGCAAGCCTCGATGCCAAACGCCCAAGGGCGGCCCGCCCTCGCGCCTCAATATATTTCGCCGGCTCCGAACACAACGCGGCGAGGGCCCTGAAATCGGGACGCCCTAAATTCGCCGCGACGCGTTTACCACGGCGGCGCTCGAGCATCCGGAGTGATCGCCATGCGCCAGGATATTTCGCTGGATATTGGTTATCGTGGGCGCGGGGCGACCCGCCCGCGCATCCAGGCGGCCCGATCTGATTTCATTGTCAGTCTTTGCAGAGTTCGCGATAGCGAGCGCAGTTTCCCTCGCCCTTCTCGCCCAGTTCCCCTTTATTCAAACAGGCCTTCCGCAACTCGTCGCAGTCGCCCCCGCCGTCGCCGCGAGCGACAGGGGGATGTTTCGGCCCAACCTCAACCGGCTGCGCGAATGAGGCAGTCGAAAAAGCAACCAGAACCATAGCCGCGAAGGCGAAAACGTAAGCGCGCATAGCAGGTTCACTCCTTGGTATCTTCCCCTTGTGGATGAACGCTGATTCCCAAAATTTGTTCCGCCGCGCCCGCGCGGAAAGCCAGGCGAAACGCGCCGCTTCACGCTGGCGCGCGCCTGCGCGGCGCGAGGCCGCTCCGCCGGCGCTCGACCTGCATTAACGCTCAACCGATCGCCGCATAGACGCTGAAGCCGGCGACGAACAGCAACGTCGCCATGAGCAACGCGAACTCCACGCGAAGGGAGCTGGCGGGATGGGTCTCGTCGGCGGCGAGCAGCCGCCGCGTGCGAATAAAGCGCGACGCCGAGAGCACGATCAGCGCCACGCCTCCCAGGATCAGCGCGAGACCGCCAAAGCGCCCGACCGGTCCCGAGAGTTTTTGCATCTGTATGGGATAGGGCGCCTCGGCCGCGAGGGTCCTGGCGACCGTGAGCAGGAAAAGATTGAACTTTTCGATGACGAAGCCCAGGGCGATGATGGCGATGCCCGTTCTCACCCAGGCCAGAAAGGTCCGCTCATTGGCGGCATGGTTGGCGTAATCGCGAATCATCCAAATCCTCCCTCGATGCGCGCGGCGAGGGGCTTTCCCGCCGAGCCAACGCCCAAAACAAAGCGCTTCCCTCGCCGCCGTGAAAGGCGCTAAACACCGCCTAGCATTCCTTTCCAATTCGGAACAAATCTCCATGGCGCGTCAGTTCATCTATCACATGCAGGGTCTCAGCAAGACCTGGCCCGGCGGCAAGAAGGTGCTCGACAACGTGCATCTCTCCTTTTACCCGGACGCCAAGATCGGCGTGCNNTGCTCGGCGTCAACGGCTCCGGCAAATCGACGCTGCTGCGGATCATGGCTGGCCTCGACAAGGAGTTCTCCGGCGAGGGCTTTGTCGCCGAGGGCGCGCGGGTTGGCTATCTGCCGCAGGAGCCGCATCTGGAGCCAGAACTTAACGTTCGCGAAAATGTCATGCTGGGCGTCGCCGCCAAGAAGGACGTTCTCGACCGCTACAACGATCTCGCGATGAATTATTCGGACGAGACCGCCGACGAAATGACCAAGCTGCAGGACGAGATCGAGGCGAAGAATCTTTGGGATCTCGACAGCCAGATCGATCAGGCGATGGACGCGCTGGGTTGCCCGCCGGACGACGCCGACGTGATCAAGCTCTCGGGCGGCGAGCGCCGCCGCGTGGCGCTGTGCCGGCTGCTGCTGGAACAGCCCGAACTGCTGCTGCTCGACGAGCCCACCAACCATCTCGACGCCGAGACCGTGAACTGGCTGGAAGGCCATCTGCGCGAATATCCCGGCGCCATTCTGATCGTGACCCATGACCGTTACTTCCTCGACAATGTGACGGGCTGGATCCTGGAGCTGGATCGCGGCAAGGGCATTCCCTACGAGGGAAATTACACCAACTGGCTCAAGCAAAAGCAAAAGCGCCTCTCGCAGGAATCGAGCGAGGACAAGGCGAGAGCGCGCGCGCTGGAGGCCGAAAGCGAGTGGATCGCCGCCTCGCCCAAGGCGCGCCAGGCCAAATCCAAGGCGCGTATTCAGCGCTACGAGGAACTCGTCGCCAAGAGCGCCGAAAAGGCCCCGACGACCGCCCAAATCATCATCCCGATCGCCGAGCGGCTCGGCGACAACGTCATCGACTTCGACCATCTTTCCAAGGCCTATGGCGACAGGCTGCTGATCGACGATCTGTCGTTCAAGCTGCCGCCCGGCGGCATCGTCGGCGTGATCGGCCCGAACGGCGCCGGCAAGACCACGCTGTTTCGGATGATCACCGGCCAGGAGAAGCCCGACAACGGCACGATCACCATCGGCGAGAGCGTGCATCTTGGCTATGTCGATCAATCCCGCGACGCGCTCGACGGCAAGAAGACCGTGTGGGAGGAAGTTTCTGGCGGCAATGAGGTGATTTACCTCGGCAAGCGCGAAATCAATTCGCGCGCCTATTGCTCCAACTTCAACTTCAAGGGCGCCGACCAGCAAAAGAAGGTCGGGAGCCTGTCCGGCGGCGAGCGCAACCGCGTGCATCTCGCCAAAATGCTCAAGAGCGGCGCCAATGTGCTGCTGCTCGACGAGCCGACCAACGATCTCGACGTGGAAACCCTGCGCGCGCTGGAGGAGGCTCTGGTGGACTTCGCGGGCTGCGCGGTGGTGATCTCGCATGACCGCTTCTTCCTCGACCGCGTCGCGACGCATATGCTGGCCTATGAAGGCGAGTCGCATGTCGAATGGTTTGAGGGCAATTTCGCCGATTACGAGGAAGACAAGAAGCGCCGCCTCGGCATCGACAGCATCGTGCCGCATCGGCTGAAGTACAAGAAGTTTTCGAGGTAGCCGGGGCGGTTCGTCATTGCGAGCCGAAGGCGAAGCAATCCAGGAGTCGCGTGCGGCTCTTGAATTGCTATGGCTCCGTCTACTCGCGATGACGACCTCCAGATATTTCCTTCGATGGAAAATTTGTTCCCAGCCGATATTTGGCCGCCCTCGACGAACGCGGCCCGAACCGCCACAATGGCGCGGCGGATCGCGCCGATTCGGGGCGCGCGGTTCGGAGGCGAAACAGCGGCCAGATGAACGACGACGAATTGCATCGGCCCCTCGGGCAAAACGCGCGCAAGGCGGCTGAAAAGGCCAAGGCGTCCAATCCCCGGCGGACGTGGATGATTTTTGGCGGGGTATTGGGCGTTGTTGGCGCCGGGGCGCTGGCCCTGG
>PLZT01000422.1 GCA_003152255.1 Methylocystaceae bacterium
CAGGGCGTCATAGGCGTAGGGCAGGGGCTCAAGCGTGAATGACATAATCGCGTCTCCTGAAGGGTTTCCCGCGCGGGAAAGGGCGCCAGCGCTTCTCACTTCCTAGTGCGGCGGAGCGTAGCCGACAATATCGCCTCATTGTGGCGCCCGCGTATATTTTGTGCTTCGCGCGGCGCCTCGGAGCAAACAGCGCGCCAGTCAGCGCGCCTCTTGCCCCGTCGGCCAGCCGTGAATCAGCTTGGCCCGCACCACGAGGTCCGACCACTCCTGAGCCCAATAGCCATTTCCGGCTTGCTGCGTGCCCGCCGCCTGTTTCCGGGCGCAAATGTCCGGCGGCGCCGCCTTGAATTCGTCGCGCAAGCCGTCGACGTAGAAATAGATGACGTTTAGTTTCAACACCGAACGCAACTGGTCGAACACGTTGCCCCTCTTGTGGACGTAGACGCCCCATTCGGTTTCGCGGCGCGGGCCGCCGAGAAACGCCGGCTTGAGCCCATAGGCGTAATCGCCCTCGCCCTTAAGCAGATCGAATCGGATGAGGCACAACTTGCCGGCGGGCGGCGGCAGGGCCACCAATTCGCGGGTGACGATGACGTCCTGGTCGTTATAAGCGACGGAATAATCGACAGGAAAATGCCAGACGTCCACATTTTCGTAGTATTTCGACAATTCCGCCTCATCCGCCTCCTCGGCTCGAGCGGACGATGCGAAAAAGCCGTAAAGAGCCGCCGCGAGCGCGACGGCGCGCGCGATCTGGAGCGAGGTTTTCTGTGTCAGAGGCATGTCTTGTCGGCTCCTGCGCTGCAAAAAGGGAGTTAAGCGCTCAATTCCGCCCCCGACGATTGGCTCGCGCCAACCGCCGGGAGTTTTGATTTCTTGAACCGCGTCCGGCTTAGTTGGATGAAGCGGTCGCGGCCGGGGCGTGGGTCTTTTGCGCGCGGTGGCGGAGCATATACCAGAGAAAGCCGCACAACGCCGTGAATCCGATTGCATACAATATGTACTCGATCATCCCCATGACGGTGTAGAGACCAACCGTGAACGGAAAACGCGACACCCATGCGTTGCCGAGATCGTCGGTCACGGTCACGATCCCGACATAGTGGCCAGGCTGTTTGAAATCATGCTCGAACGTCATGGTGCCGTTATGATAGACCTTCGGCGGCAGATAGGCGACGGTCACCGCGTCGAGATTGGTCTTCTCCTGCTCCTGTCCGACATCCTTGACCACGCGAATCCCGATCGCCATGTCGCGCAAATCCGGCGACACCGCCGTCAGCGCGATAATTGTCGACCCTGTCTTCGCGATGTCCTCGCAAAACTCCTCCTCCTCGCCGGCGCGCTGATAGCCGATGAAATGCATCGTATTAGGACCGATTTTCAGGACGCACTCATCTTGCTCCAACTTAACGCCGCCATGAGCGTAAGCATTATGCGGCGCAATTAACGCGTAGCACACGCCAATAGCAAGCAAGGCATGTTTAAACGCCGGAAATCCCATGATTCACATCCCCCTCTTATCAGGTCGCGTCTTGCGAAGACAACGGCGAGATGCCGTTACTTGGACGCCACCCTAAAAAATATTTCAGTATTATGTCTAATAATTACTATGTGACATCAAGACGCAGTTGTAATATATGGTTTTGTTGCTACGGGCGACGAAGTTGGCGGTTCCGCGCCTGTTTCACGGCGTCGCGCCATACCAATGGCGCCGTTCGTGGCTTAGTCTATGAGAGGCCACCAATCGAACCGAAGGAAGTGGCGAATCATGTTGAAGCGAGTTTCGAGGTGGGGCGTAACGGCGCTTGGCGTTGTCCTCGCGATTTGCGGGGTTGTCGCCATGGTGGGCGGCTGGGAGATCATCCAGGTCGAACGGGGGTGGAGCCTGTTTATCGGCGGCGCGACAATCTTGGCCGGAGGCGCCGTCGTGATCGCGCTGGGTCAGGTTATCTTCCGGCTCGACGAAATAGTCGTGGCGACGCAGTTGAGTCGGGCTGGGGAAAAATCGCCCGCGCCTTCCGCCCCCCCCGCAAAGCCGCAACCAAAAGAGCTGGAGCAGCGTTCGAGACAGCCGTCGCCGCAAGCGTCACCGGCGCCAGCGCCAACGCTCGCTCAAACGCCGCCCGCTCAACAAGCCCCGCCCGCGGCCGCCCCAACCGCTTCGCCGGCGACGGAGCCGGAGCGAGAAGCCGAGGCGCCCGCGCCCGAGGAGCCGAGCGGCGCCGAGCCACAAGAGGTCGACCGCTACCAGTCCGGCGAAATCACTTACGTGATGTTCTCGGACGGCGCGGTGGAGGTCCGGACATCGAACGGCTCGCAACGCTTCGCTTCCCTCGCGGAGCTTCGCGCGCAAGCCGCGCAGCAATATTGAGTCGGGCTTAACCGCCCCGAACGAGGATCGGCGCGGCGTCGCGGATCACGGTATCGCTTGCGCGCGTGATCCCGATTCATCGAAAAATCTTGGCGCGGATTCGGCGCCGATCATAGAGCGAGTTCGATGGAGACCGGCACGTGATCGGAGGGGCGCTCCCAGCCTCGCGCCTCGCGAAGAATATCGAGTCCGGTCAGCGCGCCGCCGAGCGCGCCGCTGACGAGAATATGGTCGAGCCGACGCCCCTTGTCGCTCGCCGCCCAATCCGCCGCGCGATAACTCCACCACGTNNAGCGGCGCGATATTGAGATCGCCGGCGAGCACGACGCGTCCGTCGGCGATGCGCTCGGTTTTGATCCATTCGGTCATTTCGTCGAGAAAATCGAGCTTATGCGCGAATTTTGGATTGATCGCCGCGTCCGGTTCGTCGCCGCCGGCGGGCACATAGAAATTATGCAGTTTCAACGGCGCGCCGCCGGCCTCCAACTCCACCGCGATATGCCGCGCATGACCGACGGCGCAAAAATCCCGGTTCTCGATCACCCGAAGCGGATGTTTCGAGGCGATGGCGACGCCGTGATAGCCCTTCTGGCCGTGGATCGCGAGATGCCCATAACCCAGCGCGCGAAAATCCGCCGACGGAAACTCCGCGTCGCGGCACTTGGTTTCCTGCAGACAGATCACGTCGGGAGCGTGGGCCTGGAGAAAGCGCGCCACCAGTGGCATCCGCAGGCGCACGGAATTGATGTTCCAGGTGGTGATTTTCATGCGGCGATTTTCATTCGGCTACGTTCTCCAAACTCACGATTTCGTCTTGTCGCCGAACAAGAACGGCGCCACCTCGGCGACTCCCGGCTGCTTCTCGGCGCAAAAGGGCATGGGGCGGCACACCGCCATAGCCGAAAGTCCGACGCGGGCGGTCAGCAAGCCGTTCAGCACGCCTTCACCGAGCCGCGCCGAAACCTTCGCCGCTATGCCGTGGCCAACCAATTGCTGCAACAGCGAGTCGCCGATCGCGAGGCCGCCGGTGATCGCGAGATGCGAGCCCACGGAGCGCGCCAGTTTGAAGAAACCCAACAGGCCCGGACGTCCGCCGTAGATTTCGGCGATGCGGCGCATCAGGGCGATCGCCTGGGCGGCGACGAAAATCAAATCGACCAACGCGCGCGGGCTGATTGTGGTGACGACCGAAACGCGTTTGGACGCGGTGGCGATTTCGCGCCGCGCCAATTCGTCGAGCGGCAGCACCAGTGTGCGTTCGGCGAGATCGATGAGGTCGCGTCCGTCGATGATCTCGCGCGACAGCTCCAGCACGCGCGCCCGCGCCCGCGCGGTTTCCGGACGCTTTTCGTAGACCGCGCAAAGTTCGAGGAGAAGCGCGCGCGCGCGCTTTCCGTCGTCGTCGGCGCGCGCCTTCGCCAGCGCGATGTGGAGTTTGGCGATTTTGTTCTGGCGCATCATCGTGCGGATTTCGCGCGCGAATAAAATAAGCGCGGCGACCGCCAGGGCGGCGGCGAGCGCGAAGCCAATGGTCCCAAGGAGGGCGGAGTGCGCGAAAAGGTCTTCGACGAGCTTGGTCACCCACAAAGTGACGGCGAGCGAGGTCAAGCCGGTGAGCGCCGACCAGAACACGCCGCCCCAGGATAGGAGGAAGCGGCGCAAAAGACCCCCGGCCTGCGCCTCCTCCACCGCCTGTTCGTCGGCCTCGAGATCGCCCTCGGCGCCCGCGCGGCGACTCGCGAAGGGGTCTTCCTCGGGTTCGATGACCTTGGTGGCGAAAGGCCGCGCCTGCTCTTGCGCCTCCCGCGCGGTTTTGGGCGGAACCACGGTGTCGCCGTCGAGGCGAAAGGCTCTTGGGCGCGGTCGGCGCTCTGGTTCGGTCATGAGGCGCTCTTGATGGGCGTCCGCTTCGAACGCCGGACGATGGGGGCCCGCGGCGGGCTCGGCCTCCTTTACTCCCTTGGCGCGGAAAACGGGAGCCCCCATAGAATGGGAAATAGCCTCGGTTGGCGCAATGGCTCTTGGCCGGCCATCTCTGGCGCGCGGGTCGGCGCGCCCGAGTTGACCGCCCGAGTTAACCGCCAAGTTAACTGCCTGGCGCGAAACGCCGAGCGCGGCCCGCGGATTGGTTGCGGCGAGCGAGCCCGTCGGCTAGCATCGCGGCCGCCATTCCCATAAGGGTTGCGCGCCGCGACCCAGCGGCGATTCCCCTCCTCAGCAGCGTGTTGTCCCAAGCCGATGTCGTCCCTTCCGTCCTTCGCCTCCGATGCGCTGGCTTTCGCGCTGGCCTATCTGCTCGGCTCGATTCCCTTCGGCCTCCTGCTGACCCGCGGCGCGGGCGCGGGCGACATTCGCTCGATCGGCTCCGGCAATATCGGGGCGACCAACGTATTGCGCACCGGTCGCAAGGATCTCGCGGCGGCGACCTTGCTGCTGGACGCGCTCAAGGGCGCTCTCGCGGTGTTGCTCGGCGGCTGGCTCGCCCCCGGCGCCGCGATGGTCGCGGCTCTCGGCGCGTTTTTCGGCCATATCGCGCCGGTTTGGCTGCGCTTTCGCGGCGGCAAGGGGGTCGCGGTCTTTATTGGCGCGCTGCTCGCGCTTCACTGGCCGACCGGCCTGATCGTCTGCGCCGTGTGGCTCGCCGCCGCCTATCTGTGGCGGTTCTCGTCGCTTTCGGCCTTGCTCGCCTCGGCGTCCGCGCCTTTCGTTCTCTGGGGTTTCGGCCATGGCGAGCAGGCGCTGGTCATCGCGATGATGGCCGCGCTGCTGTGGTGGAAGCACAGTGAAAATATCGCGCGGCTGATCTCCGGGACGGAGAGCCGCATCGGGCAAAAGACATGACATCGCCGGGCCAATCGACGAGCCATCTGTCCGATGGGCAGTTGCTCGATTGGTTGCGCCTGATCCGAAGCGAGAACATCGGTCCACGCACTTTCCGCGAATTGGTCAACCGTTACGGCGGCGCCTCGGCGGCGCTGGAGGCGTTGCCGGAGCTTGTCGCGCGCTCGCTCAAGGGGCGCGCGATACGTATCGCGGATCGAGACGAAGCGCTGCGCGAGATCGAGGCGTCGCGGGCGATGGGCGCGCGCTTCATCGTCACCAGCGACCCTGAATACCCGCCGCTGCTGCGGATGATCGACAGCGCGCCGCCCCTGCTGATGATTCGCGGCGACGCGCGCGCTCTCGCCAGGCCCTGCGTCGCGATCGTCGGCTCACGCAACGCCTCGGCGTCGGGGCTCGCTTTCACCGAGCGTCTGGCGCGCGGCCTCGCGCGCGAGGATTATGTGATCGTCTCGGGCCTTGCGCGCGGCGTCGACACGGCGGCCCATCGCGCCTGTGTCGACACTGGAACGGTCGCGGTTCTCGCCGGCGGCCATGCGCGGCCTTACCCTTCCGAAAACGCGCCCTTGCTCGAAAAAATCGTCCAGTCCGGCGGCGCCGTGATCTCCGAAATGCCGCTGGAATGGGAGCCGCGCGGCCGCGATTTTCCGCGCCGCAACCGGCTCGTCTCGGGCCTCGCCCTCGGCACGGTCGTCGTTGAGGCGGCGCGTCGGTCGGGCTCGCTGATCACGGCCCGTTTCGCGGCGGAGCAGGGGCGCGAGGTTTTCGCCGTGCCGGGCTCGCCGCAAGATCCACGCGCCGAGGGAACCAACGACCTTTTGCGCGAAGGCGCGACGCTCTGCGCCTGTGTCGAGGATGTGACGCGCGTTCTCCAGGCGCGCCGCAAGGGGCCTTCGCCCGGCGGGGATCTCTTCGGCGAGTCCGCGCCGTCAATCGAGGAAGAGCCGCTGTTCGACGAACTGGATCTGTTTTCTTTTCGCGAAGCGCCGCCGCCGCCGCCGCGCGCGGCGCCCGCCGAGGCCCGGTTCGTTTCGCCGCCGTCGATCCCGCGATTCGCCGGGAGCGAGGCGCCGGCCGCGAACGCCCGCGACCTCGTGTTGTCGCTGCTCTCGCCGGCGCCGGTCGCGATCGACGAACTCATTCGCGCGGTCGGCCTTCCCGCGCGCGACGTGCAAACCGCGCTGCTCGATCTCGATCTCGAAGGCCGGCTGGAGCGCCACGGAGCGGCGCTGGTTTCGCTGCTCGTCGAAAAGCCCGAGGCTTGAAGCGATTTAATCCGTCATCGCTCTCGCGCGATCGCGGGTGTCGTTTTCCCTAGCGTAGATTTGCGCCTCGACCCGCGCGAGATTGAGGAAATAGGCGAGCATCGGCAGACGAGCCTTGCCGGCGAGTTCCGCCAGCTCCGCCGTCATTTCGGCGATATAGGCCGCGAGCGAGGCGGCGTCTTCGGTGGGGGAGGATTGCTCTTCAGGGATGCGCCGCGCCAGGTTTTGTTCCGCCGTCGTCCGAGAAATTCCGTCCATTAAATCTTCTCCCTGGCGCGATTTTCGGGGCCAGTCGTATAAGCTGCATTCATAATCGCATTGACAACCTTAGGTTGTCAATTGGTCTAATCATCTATTATGGTTGAATGTTCGCGCCCATCAATCCGCCGTGGCGGCGAGCCGCGCCAGCCGGTCGAGCGCGCCCTGCAAAATATAGGCGGCGGCCATCCGGTCGACGACCTCGGCGCGCTTGGCGCGCGAAACATCCTGCGAAATCAACTCTCTAGTAACTGCGGCGGTGGACAGTCGCTCGTCCCAATAGACATGCGGCACGGGCGACAGCTTCGATAGATTTCGCATGAAGGCCCGCGTCGCCTGGACGCGCGGGCCGTCGGAGCCGTCCATGTTGAGCGGCAGGCCGATCACGATAGCCAAAACATCGAATTCCTTCAAGCGCTTAAGCAGAGTTTCCGCATCGGCGGAAAACTTCACCCGCCTTATCGTGTCGAGCGGCGAGGCGAGGCGCCGCTCCACGTCCGATAGCGCGAGACCTATTGTTTTTGTTCCGAGATCCAGCCCCATCAACCGGCCCTTTTTGGGCAGCTGGGCGGCGAGTTCCTCGATCGTCGTCTGTCCATTTATCATCCTAGAGCGCTATCATGCGCCACGGCCCGCGCAAACCCGGAAAAACCCATGAAAATCACCTGGCTCGGCCATTCGGCCTTTCGCGTCGAGATCGGCGAGAGTATAATCCTGCTCGACCCGTTCCTGTCCGGCAACCCAAATTTCACCGCGCATTTTCGCGCATCCACGCGCGGCGCGACGCATATTCTGCTCACCCACGGGCATGACGACCACATTGGCGACACGCTGCGAATCGCCGACGAGACCGGCGCCGAGATCGTCGCCAATTTCGACCTCTGCATGTGGCTCGAAAGCCAGGGCGCCAAAAAAATAAATCCGGGCAACACCGGCGGCAAAATCCCCTGCGGAAATTTTTCGGTCGGCATCACCGACGCCCGCCATTCCGCCAGCACGATCGTGGACGGCGCGCCGGTCTATCTCGGGCCCGCCAACGGGCTCATCGTCGAGAGCGCCGAGGCGCCGACGCTTTATCACATGGGCGACACCGGAATCTTTGGCGACATGGCGCTGATATCGGAGCTTTATGCGCCGAAAATCGGCCTCGTCCCGGTCGGCGGCCGCTTCACCATGGACGGCGCGATGGCGGCGCTGGCGGTCAAACGCTACTTCGACTTCGAGACAGTAATCCCCTGCCATTACGGCACTTTCGACGCGATAGCCCCAGACGCTTCCGAGTTCATCGCGGCGATGCAGGGCGCGAAGACGCGGGTTTGGGCGGGCGCGGTGGGGGAGAGTTTTGTGGTTTGATGCGGGGCGCGGCGATCGCCCGCCGTCATTGCGCGGAGCGAAGCGACGCGGCAATCCAGGGGCCGCGCGCGACTCGTGCACTGCTTCGCTTCGCTCGCAATGACGGCGGAGAGGCGGCTCTTAAAAACCAAAAGGGGTGAAGGTCTTCAGCCATTCGATGATTACTATCGCATATGGGCGAAGCATTTTCTCGATGGCGACCCAATGTACGATTTTGCTCGGGTTGTTCTTCGCAGTTTCCAAAACGGTGTTCGCGCTTTCCAAAACTGTTTTGTAGAGCGCATTGAACGTGCTCATTATGGAAAAAGCGCGAGACTGCTCAGGGTCCGGCTCATCGTAAGGATAGGCCCGCGGCTTCACGGGCGGCGGTCCGCTGCGTATGTCCTCTGGTTCAAGTTCGACTTTCGGCGTTTCGCGTTCAACTTTGCGTAAGCCTTGCGACACTTCGGCCGTGAAGGCTTGCGGCGTGTTGTTGAGCACGACCTTACCAAAACCAGCGATCGCCACTTGCGGCAACGGCGCGGTCACTTGGCCTTCGCGCGCGGCGGCGAGATAGCGCGCGACTTCGGGGTAGAAGCCGAGCAAAGCAAAGTGATTTTCCAAAACGGTGTTCAATCGCGCTGCGAAAGGCTCGGCAAGCACATGCGGCTCGGCGGCGAAAAGGCTGCGCAGAGCGCGAGCCTCCGCGTCCGCCAACAAAAAATTGCCGGCTCCGGGCTCGGGCGGAAGATCGGCGACGTAGCGCTCCAGACCCTCACGATAATCCGAGCGCACATTATGGAATTTTCCCGCGCGCAAATCCGCGATGAGTCGCTCGGTCAATTTCCGACCGGTTTCCAACCAGCGCCGATGCGTCGCGTCATCGCCGGGGAAAGCGATGACCGGAATATTTTGCGGCCCGGCGACGATGGTGATCTGTCCGGCATCATTGCGACCGAAAGTGAAGAGCGAAGGAAGGTGTTCAATGGGTTGCGGTGGAGGCGGCAGATCTTCTTTTTGTAGCCGTTCTAACTCTCTATAAAAACGTTCTGCTTTAGAACCTATTTGTTTAGATTCTTTCGCCACATTGATCTGCTCTCGTATCCATCTATTTGCCGAGGCTGGGCTTGTGGCGCGTACCCTTTCTGGGATGATGGCGAAGGGGAGTTCGATTTCGTCGGGGTCCGACACGCCGTCAAGACGGCGATTGTACCAGTTGATCCAGGCTTCCCAACCGTCTTCGTGTGGCAAGAGGTATTGCAGGCGCTTCCAAAAATCGTTTGCCCAGCTGGGTGCGCCGTCGGGCCACAGCGGCTTCGACGCAAGATCTTCTGTCATTACGCCCGAGAGGATGAAATTGGCGTCGCGTGAGATTTCGTCCCAAAGGTCAGCATTAGCAGCGTAAGGGGCGGCCGCAGCGTTCGCCGTGTAAGCGGCATTGGCGGCGGCAGTACATGCTGCGTCAGTCGCGTTTGCGGCTGCGGCGTTTGCGGCGCTGGCGGCATAAGCCGCGGTTGCGGCAGCGGGGGTGTTGGCGGAGAAAGGGGCGACTGCAGCGTCGGCCGCGTGAAGCCCATTGGCGTGCATAGAGTGTTTTGCAGCTACCCGCGACAATGCGCCAGCGAAAAACACCGCGAATACCAATTTCGGAAAGCGCCGTCTGCGCTCCTCATCGGTCTCACGCGGCAAATCCACGGCAACGAGCGGAACAACGCGCAAGGCCGCGCGCGCGGCGACGGCGACGGCGACCCAGCGCCCTTGCTCGGGCGGCAGGCTTTCGAGCCACTTTTGAAGCTCCTTGCGCGACGAAATTTTCAGCGCGCCGCTTTTGTTCTCGTCGGCCAATAAAGCCCCCTGAAACGAAAATTCGCAGCGCCCAGCCTTAAGCGCTTTCACTTCCCCCGCCAAGGCGGCGCGCGGGCGCCTCCGAGAGCGCCGTGAACCGCCTCCGCCCTCATCCGACCCCGCTTCGCGGGGCCACCTTCTCCCGCGGGCGGGAGAAGGGCGCGCCCAGCGCCGCCACAGCCATGCATTGCGCCGCGAAAGCGGCGAGTGCTATAGCGCCGGGTAGGAAAACGAGCGGAGCCTTAAAAATGTCGGTCGATTCAGCCATCGTTCGCCGTATCGCGCATCTTTCGCGCATCGCCGTCGGGGACGACGAGGTCGAGCGGCTTGGGCAAGAACTCAACGCCATTCTGGCCTTCGTCGAGGAATTGAACGCGGTCGATGTGTCCGGCGTCGAGCCGCTGACCTCCGTGCTGCCGATGAAGATGAAGAAGCGCGAGGATGTCGTCACCGACGGCGGCTTCGCCGACGATATTCTCGCCAACGCGCCGGAGCGCGAGGATCATTTCTTCGTCGTGCCCAAGGTGATCGAATAAACGCCCCGCGCCGCCCCTCGCTTTAATATAGAGTCCCCTTCATGTCCGATCCCACGCATCTCACATTGGCTCAGGCGCGCGACGCCTTGCTGGCGAAGACGCTGTCCTCCAGCGAACTCGCGAAGGCGCATGTCGAGGCCATCGAGCGCGCCGGCCTGATCAACGCCTTCATCACCAAGACGCCGGAGCTGGCGCTCGACGCCGCCAAGCAAAGCGACGCGCGCATTTCGCGCGGGGAGGCCGGGCCGCTGGAGGGGCTGCCGCTCGGGATCAAGGATCTCTATTGCACCAAGGGCGTGCGCACGACCGCGGCGAGTCGCATCCTCGACGATTTCACGCCCACTTATGAATCGACCGTCAGCTCCAATCTGCTGCGCGACGGCGCGGTCATGCTCGGCAAACTCAACCTCGACGAATTCGCGATGGGCTCGTCGAACGAGACCAGCGCCTTTGGCCCCGTTGTCTCGCCATGGCGGCGCAAGAGCGCTGATGGTTTCGACTCCGCGAGGATCGTGCCCGGCGGTTCTTCCGGCGGCTCGGCGGCGGCGGTCGCGGCGCGGCTGTGCCTTGGCGCGACGGCGACCGACACCGGCGGCTCGATCCGCCAGCCGGCGGCCTTCACGGGGACGGTGGGGATCAAGCCGACTTACGGACGCTGCTCGCGCTGGGGCATCGTCGCCTTCGCTTCCTCGCTCGATCAGGCCGGGCCGATCACCCGCACCGTGCGCGACGCGGCGATCATGCTGCGCTCGATGGCTGGCGTCGACGCCAAGGACACCACCAGCGTCGACGCGCCGGTGCCGGACTATGAGGCGGCGATCGGCGCCTCGGTGAAGGGACGGCGCATCGGCGTGCCCAGGGAATATCGGCTCGACGGCCTCTCGCCCGAAATCGCCGCGCTGTGGGACCAGGGCGTCGCTTGGCTCAAGGACGCGGGCGCCGAGATCGTTGAGATTTCGCTGCCGCATACGCGCCATGCGTTGCCGGCCTATTACATCATCGCGCCGGCGGAGGCCTCCTCCAATCTCGCGCGCTACGACGGCGTGCGCTACGGCCTGCGCGAGCGGGGCCGCGACATCACCGATATGTACGAGAAGACCCGGGCCAAGGGCTTTGGCGCCGAGGTGCGCCGGCGCGTGATGATCGGCACCTATGTGCTGTCCGCCGGCTATTACGACGCCTATTACGTGCGCGCGCAAAAAATCCGCAGCCTGATCAAGCGCGACTTCGATCTGGCGTTCAAAGACGGCGTCGACGCCGTGCTGACGCCGGCGACGCCTTCGCCCGCCTTCGCGATGGGCGAAAAGGGGTTGAGCGATCCGGTGGAGATGTATCTCAACGACGTGTTCACGGTAACGGTGAACATGGCGGGGCTGCCGGGAATCGCCGTGCCGGCGGGACTTTCCGGCAACGGACTGCCGCTCGCCTTGCAATTGATCGGCCGGCCTTTCGACGAGGAGACTTTGTTTTCTCTCGCGAGCGCGATCGAGCAGGCCGCGCCGAGAATTGAACCGCCCGAGCCCTGGTGGCGGGATAGCGATGGAGCGAGGCCGTGACCAGCACCCGCCTTGAAGCCGAAAACGAGCGCGAATTGTCGCCACAAGACGAGATGGCCGATGTGCGCAAGGTCATCGACGCGCTCGATGACGAGATCGTGGCGCTGCTCGCCAAGCGTCAACGCCAGATCGAGCGCGCGGCGCGGGTGAAGCCGCTGCTGGAACTGCCGGCGCGCGTGCCCGACCGCGTCGACGAAGTGATCGCGCGCGTGCTTGGCGCCGCGCGGCGCGAGGGACTGTCGATGCAGGTCGCGCTGACGCTGTGGACCCATGTGATCGAATGGTCGATCCGCTACGAAGAGAAGCTGATGGGCGCCTGCGCGCCAACGCCGCGCGGCGATGACGATGGGACCGGCGACGGGGGGTAGGGCCGGCGCTATTGTTGAGACTCGGCGGTTATGCGATTGTTTACGCAAATTGTCGCGCGAGCGACAATGCAGCAAGCCTTGGCGGTGAGGTAGATTGTGGATAAACTAGCATCAAGTCAGTCGATACGAACAGGTGATTCCGATATTAATCGTAGGATCGACGCTCTTGATGCAATTCGGTTCGTGGCGGCGTTTTGGGTTGCGATGAGCCATGGCGCATTTCCGCTGCGCGATGTTACTTCATCGCTTCCGTTACGTGCTTTTGCCTCTTCTTTCGACGGCGTTTCAGCGGTAATGGTGTTCTTCATCGTGTCCGGCTTTTGCATTCATTTGCCCTATGTTGGCGCCCGCGCGCTTCCAACCATGAAGTTCCTCGTTCGCCGCTATGTCCGGATCGGGATTCCGCTAATTGCAAGCTTGTGTGTGATGCATTTGCTAGGTGGCGGCGCGTCGGAAATGGGGCATGCGGTTTTGTGGAGCGTTTATGCGGAAATTGTTTATTATACGATATACCCATTATTGTACCTGCTGATGCAGCGTGTCGGATGGGGTGTTCTAATAAAAATATCAGGTATTACGTCATGCGCTCTTGTGTTTGCGCACCTTAATTACTTACGGCCATGGGAATTCGGCCCGCTCACATGGTTATGGGGGCTGCCGATTTGGCTGTCGGGATGCATGCTCGCCGAAGGCTTCCGAAAGGGCGAACTTGTTAAACCATGGGGAAACATCTGGCTTTGGCGGCTATCAGCGTGGCTGTACGGGGCTGGCGCGATCTTGGCGATTTATCACCTGCCGGTGAAAATTGGATTTCCGCTATCGATGCCGCCGTTTGCGATTTTCACCTTCTTTTGGTTGTCGATGGAACTCCAAAGCCAATCCCCCGCTTGGCGATTTTTGGAGCGTTTCGGCAGCGCGAGCTACTCGCTGTATCTGGTTCATCCGCTGGTTCTTGGCGCGATGGATGACTATCTGACGCCTCTACCCGCGGGCGTTCTGAAATTGGTGTCGCCGTGGCCTCTAATCGCCATGGCGACCTACATTTTCTACAAGGGGCGGAATCAAGGTTGAAGTGC
>PLZT01000716.1 GCA_003152255.1 Methylocystaceae bacterium
CCATAGCCGACGCCGACGCCGTGGCGCTCCCTGATTTTCTCGCGCAGCTCCATGATCGTCATGTCCGGCTTTTTCTCGATCTGCGCGAGGATGAAATCGGCGTGAGCCTCGATGCGCTGCGATCTGCGGTCGCCGCCCATCTTCAAAGGCGCGACCTCTCCCGTGGTCTCGACGCGCTTCGCCCAACGAACGGCGGTCGCCGGACCGACATCAAACCGCGCAGCCGCCTGGCGACGCGACATCCCGCCCGCGACCGCCTTCATGACCTTCTCACGAATATCCATCGACAGCGCCATGATCCCTCTCCCGTCTCCTCATCGCGTTCAAACTTGACGAACGCTCTTCATGATATGGGAATCCCGGGCATGATATTGAATCCTATATTGAATCGGCATGCTCGGATAATGCTCTAGATGTTTGATCCCATGGTTTGATGGTGCAATCTTGACCAGCGATTGGAAGCATGCGCTATGGGCCAAGTTCTCCACGGGAGCGCCCGCACGACAGAGGCGGTGCGTCGCGAGCGATACAGCATAGTCAAGAGAGCCTGAGGGCCCTCGCAAAGCGACACGGCGTCAATCAGAAGACGATCGCTAAATGGAAAGGACGTTCTTCCGTTTGCGACCAGCGCACTGGACCGAAGGCGCCGAAATCGACCGTTCTGTCGGTGGAAGACGAAGCGATCATCGTCGCCTTCCGCCGGCATATGCTGTTGCCGCTCGACGATTGCCTCTATGCCTTGCAGGCGACAATTCCGCGTCTGACGCGTTCGTCGCTGCATCGTTGTCTTCGGCGCCACCTCATGAATCCCCCCATTTTTAAACGGGCCTGATTTTGGCGCTGTTTGGCCCTTTGACTGGAGAATTAGGTCAACGGACGGGCAACTTGGCATGGCACGCCCTCACCAACGATGACCGCAAACCGAAATTTCCGCGCCGCAAGACTCGCACAGCGGGTATTTCTCAATCCAAATTTACACCTACGGTTGTAAGTGACCTGCGACAAAAAATGAGAGGATGGCTGAGCAGCGTCACGGCATTTCGCAATTGCCGAAGGTCGGCGACGAGGTCGCGGCCAAGCGCAAGTTCAAGGCTTATCTGATCGGCTATTTCCACATCGACATCGCCGATCTTCGCACCGCCGAAGGCAAGCTCTATCTGTTCGTAACGATCGACCGGGCATCAAAGTTCGCCTTCGTCGAGCTGCATGAAAAAGCCACGACTCGCGTCGCCGCCGACTTTCTGATCGCGCTGACCAAGGCCGTTCACTACAAAATCCACACAGTGCTCACCGACAATGGAACGCACTTCACGGATCCGGGCGGCGAGACCTGGACCCCCACGGAAATCAAGCAAATGCTCGCGCATGGACGGCCCGCACGCTTTTGAACTCGCCTGCGCCCGCAACGACATCGATCATCGGCTGACGAAACCCAAGCATCCATGGACGAATGGGCAGGTCGAGCGCATGAACCGCACCATCAAGGACGCGACCGTCAAACGATACTTCTATGAAACGCATGGAGAGCTGCGGGCTCATCTGGCGGATTTCGTCACCGCATACAATTTCGCTCGGCGGCTCAAGAAACGGGCGGGAAGCCGCTTTCGAGCGCCGCTCCGCGCTCCTCTCGCAGCCATTTGTAAATCAGGCTCGTGCAAACATCCCATCGCCTTCCAACTTCGGCGACAACGGCGCCCGGCGCGTTCTCCCCCGCCAATATCCGCTCGCGCTCGTCCGCACTCCATCGGCGACGACGTTCCGCACCCGTGATCAAGGTTACCTTCGGCATGCTACGCGGCTATCCACGCTCATAAGGACGATTTAGCCACGCAGCATCGCCGTCACGGCCCATCAAAACAAGGCGGCCTTCGCCGGAGGGAAACGGAATGTCTGAACGTTTACTGGTTCGAAACGCTGGCCGATGCGCGGCGTCTCATTGAAGCATAGAGCGCCGTATAGAAGGAAAGCCGTCCTCACACAGCCCTTTTAGCAATAGCACGTCTGGCAAATAGGCTTTGCGGGCAAGGTGTGCGATGGACAACAAAGGCCAAACCGCCATCGGAAATTAACACCGGTCGTGGACCACCAAGCTCAAGCGCTTAACGACCGCCCTCTGTGAATTAGCTTTCGGCTTGTATCATTCCGTGGGACTGTCCGGAAGACAATCGCCGCGGCGCAGTAAGTCGTCAAAATACTTTATCGTCTTGCCAAGCCCCGTCCGCAGGTCCGACGTTGGTTCCCAATGAAGTAACTCTTTCGCTTTCCCAATGTCTGGCTGACGCTGTTTCGGATCGTCCGAGGGTAAGGGCCGAAATACAAGCTTGGATTTTGAGCCGGTCAACTCGACAATCAATTCGGCTAATTCCCTTATAGAAAATTCCTTGGGATTGCCGATGTTTATCGGCCCGGTTATCTCTCGATCTGTCGCCATCATCCTGATCAACGCTTCGACGAGATCGTCGACATAACAAAATGATCGGGTTTGGCTACCGTCGCCATAAAGCGTGATATCATTGCCGCTTAATCCCTGAACGACAAAATTCGACACGACGCGTCCATCATTCGGATGCATCCGCGGACCATACGTATTAAAAATCCGCACGACCTTTGCCGCTACTTTATGTTGCCGAATATAATCGAAAACGAGGGTTTCGGCGCAACGCTTTCCTTCGTCATAACAGGAACGAAAACCGATTGGATTGACATTCCCCCAATATTCCTCATGTTGCGGATGGACGATCGGATCACCGTAAACCTCCGACGTCGATGCCTGCAATAGTTTTGCTTTCACTCTCTTGGCGAGTCCGAGCATGTTAATGATGCCTATCACACTCGTCTTAGTCGTCTGCACTGGATCAAATTGATAATGAATAGGCGAAGCTGGACAAGCGAGATTATAGATCTCGTCGACTTCGACATAGAGTGGAAAAGTCACATCGTGGCGCAACAATTCAAAGTTGGGGCTACCGAGAAGATGCGCAATATTACGCCGGGAGCCAGTAAAAAAGTTATCGACGCAGAGAACCTCGTGGCCCGCGGCAACAAGTTTTTCACACAAGTGCGAACCTAGAAACCCCGCACCACCCGTCACCAAAATCCGCTTATGCATGTGTTTCACTCTTTCCGATTGATTGACCGACGCTTAGAGCCTGACCTGAAATTGGTT
>PLZT01000573.1 GCA_003152255.1 Methylocystaceae bacterium
TTCGAGGCGGGGCGTTTTGTTTTTTTGCTGGCGCATTGCGGTCCCCCGAGCGGCGGCTAAAAGTCGTCCCGTGGCGTCAGCTTTGGCAGGTATCGCGGCCATGCCCTGCGCGCGCTCAAATCTCGAGTCCAAACCTCGCCCGCACGGCCGCGTCAAAAAAACCTTCCTCCCGCCAAACCTCCTCTAACAGCCTCTCATAGGTTCGGAAATGCATCCCCTTCGGGCGAGGCGTTAGCATCGGATCGTCGGCTTTCAATTTCGCCAGCGCCGTGCCTCACCGCCGCAAAGATCGATCTAGCGGACATTCCCGCTGCGAATTGAAGGCGAGGCGATATGCGTGGCGGGAAAGAGCGCCGGCCCGCCCGATGTAGAGATGCGCGACGGCCGCCCCGTGTTTGGGCAAATGGCGAGCCAGCGCATGCCGCCAAAACGGAGGCCAGGAACTCCCGCTCCAAAGCGAGCGGCCGGTTCGCCTCGAACGTCTTCGGCGGCCTGCCGACGAACACGAGCCATTGCTATCGTGCCCGAGACGCGGGCCAGGAGTTCTCGCGCCGAGAACGGCTTCGCGAGATAATCATCGGCGCCCTTTGTTAGTCCTTCGACTTACGCTTCTTCTCCCGCGCGCGCCGACAGCATTATGACGGGGAGGTCCGCGAGAGTTTCATCGTCGCGAATGGTCGAGAGGAGCGCAAAACCGTCCATCCGGGGCATCATTACGTCGGTAAGGAGCAAGTCTGGGCGACGAGCGCGCGCCGCATCCAGAGCGGCGTAGCCATCCGGGACCGCTTGGACCAAATAGCCGCCTGCTTCGAGCAGTCGACGGACATAGTCGCGCAGATCGGCGTTATCGTCCGCGAGGAGCACGTGCGCGTCATGCCTCGCCGCCGATTGCAAGGTTTTGTGCCCTACGTCGAAAATGACATCGTCGCGCGACGCGTCGGGAAGCCAGCGCAACGCTTCCTCGACATAGGCGTCCGCGCTTACCGGGGCTATCGTCCCCTTCGCCTTGATCTTATCCGCGGGCAAGTGCGCGAAGCCGAGGGGCAGTCGCACGCGGAAAACCGCGCCGCGGCCTTCCTCGCTCTCGACGGCGATTTGGCCGCCGTGAATACGCACGAGTTCCCGAACGAGCGCCAAGCCAATGCCCGAGCCTTCGAACGAGCGGCCGCAAGCCCCCTCCACTCTATGAAAGCGCTCGAACAGCCGGGGCAATTCCGACTTTGGAATCCCATTCCCGGTGTCCGCGACTTCAAGAACGATCTTTCCGGCGTCACCACGCAGCCGAACCGCGATACCTCCGTTCAGCGTAAACTTAAACGCGTTGGATAGGAGGTTAAGGACAATCTTTTCCCACATCTCGCGGTCGACGTAGGCTGCCTCCGCCAAGGTCTCGCAATCCACTTCGAGGGATAAACCCGCGCGTTCGCAAGCCGACCGAAAGGTCGACGCAAGCTCGGTAGTCAGCCCCACCCATGTCGATGGGCTCGAAGTTCGCCTTGGTCCGCCCCGCCTCGATTCGTGAAAAGTCCAGAAGCGCATTGACGAGACGGAGCAGGCGGGCGCCATTTCGATGCGCCACTTTTATGCGTTCGGCTTGCACAATCGGGACATTCGTCAAATCGCTAAGCGCATCCTCGAGCGGCCCAAGCATAAGCGTCAACGGCGCACGAAATTCGTGAGAGACATTCGAAAAGAAGGCGGTCTTGGCGCGATCGATTTCCGCCAATGCTTCAGCGCGAGAGCGCTCACGCTCATGCTCATCCGCTCGGGCGACCGCCGCCGCGATCTGCCCGGTCAAGAGTTCGATGAACCCGCGATAGCTCTGATCTAATGTTCGGTGCGGATTTAAGCCGGCGACCATGAATCCCAACGGGACGAACCCTTCGCCGCCCGCGATCGGGCCCCCTCCCCCGAAAGGCCCCCTCTTGGTCGGAAGGCGTCGCTATCCCGACAACGTCGTAAAAGGCGTCGCCGAACGACGGTAGATTCCGCCTGTTCCCCAGCCAATAAGTTGTGGCGGTCAAGGGATTCGATTTTTGCAATCCGTGGAACGCCGCCAGCTTCGGCGCCGCGTTTGCTTCTTCGCAAAGATAGGCGAGCACAAACGGAAGGTCCGGAGAGTCTTCCGAGATACAAGACTCGAACGCCGCCATGACCGCCGCGCGCGTTGGAGCCCCCGCCAGCAGGCTGCCCAGATCTCGCAATTTTGCAAGCTGACGCTCGGCGAAGACGCGTTGAGTCACCTCGTTGACGACACAAAGCATCCCGGCGGTGTCGCCTCGATCGTCCGTCAGCGGCGCATAAGAAAATGTATGGTAGGTTTCTTCGCAAAATCCACTACGTTCGAGATAGAGGCGTAGCTGCTCATCCCAGGTTGCTTCGCCAGTGCGGAGCACGTGCTCAATCCGAGGACCGATGTCGTTCCAAATCTCAGCCCAGATGTGGTCCGATCGCGCTCCCAAAACCCAGTCGCGCTTCAGTCCTGTCGTGGGCAGGTAAGCGTCGTTACACAGAAATGTAAGCTCCGGTCCCCACGCCATCCACATCGCGAACCGAGACGTGAGCATAATATGGACAGCGGTCTTCAGACTGTGGGGCCAAGTCTCAGGCGCGCCGAGCGGCGTCTCGGACCAATCGAAAGCGCGCATCCGCGCGCCCATAACGCCGCCTCCGGACATAAAATTGAGAACGCCGGATTGAACGGGGCTCGACCTTATCGTTGGCGACGAGGTGGATGTAGAAAGCTGATGCGTCGACATCTTTCACCGGCTGTTGCAGCCACGACCGAGCATTTAGATAGGTTCGTCGCACAAACCTTCTAGTGGCCCGACTCGTTGGAGCCGAGGGCGGTCAAGCGTTCAACGGTTCCGGTGTTTCGAAAGCTGCACTTACGACGTAGCTAGTTGTTTTTATTTGGGTTCCAATATTGGGTTTGAAGTGGTTTCAGGGATGAGCGCCCCTTGCCCGTCCCCGGCGCCGACCTGCTCGGTGTGACCCTCCTGATTCTCGGCGGCGCGGTTTCATTCTTGCACGTACTCGCAAATTTTCTCTCGTTAAAGCAGCCTCACGGCTACCCTTCCGCCGAAACGATGCACATATTCAAACCAATGAGTTCTCGCGCCATCGGCGCGATAGTCGGAGAGGCGGCAGGACATGATTGAGGTCAAGATGGTGAAACAGCCAGAACCGTGAATGCCCTTCAGCCTAAGGGGCGCTCCCACTTATTGGGCTTCAGTTCCAGACGATGAATGGTGTGGCGATGAAACAAAGTGACGTTTTCGCTGACTTCACACAATCCTACAGAGAGCGGCAAGCGACGGAGATGTCGCTTGCCACGTATCTTGATCTGTGCCGCACGGATCCCAAGGCCTACGCGAGCGCCGCTGAACGGATTCTGCACGCGATCGGCGATCCCGAGTTCCTTGACACCTCCAAGGATCAGCGGCTGGGTCGCATCTTTATGAACAGGACCATTCGGGTCTATCCGGCCTTCGCCGAATTTTTTGGCATGGAAGAAACGATTGAACGCATCGTCAGTTTCTTCCGTCATGCCGCGCAGGGCCTCGAGGAGCGCAAACAGATACTCTACTTGCTCGGTCCCGTCGGTGGCGGAAAATCGTCGCTGGCGGAACGGCTCAAAGCGTTGATGGAGGTCAACCCCATTTATGTGTTGAAGGCCAACGATCAAATTAGCCCGGTCTTCGAGAGTCCGCTCGGCCTGTTCAATCAAGCGGAAGCTGGGCAGATATTGGAAGAGCGATACGGCATTCCGCGTCGTCGGCTCGGCGCGCCGATGAGTCCATGGTGCCTCAAACGGCTCGATGAATTCGGCGGAGACATCAGCAGGTTTACCGTCGTGAGGGTTTCGCCGTCGCGGCTTCGGCAGGTCGCCATCGCCAAGACAGAACCCGGTGACGAGAACAATCAGGATATCTCGTCCCTTGTCGGCAAGGTGGATATCCGCAAATTGGAAGCGCTCGCGCAGGCTGATCCCGACGCCTACAGTTACTCAGGGGGGCTAAACCGCGCGAACCAGGGGTTGCTCGAGTTCGTCGAGATGTTCAAGGCCCCGATCAAGATGCTGCATCCGCTGCTGACCGCGACGCAGGAAGCCAACTACATCGGCACTGAAAACATCGGCGCCATTCCGTTTTCGGGAATAGTCATGGCGCATTCGAATGAGGCCGAATGGCAAGCGTTCAAGGCTAACCGAAACAACGAGGCGTTTATCGACCGCATTTACGTAATTAAGGTTCCCTACTGCCTTCGTGTCACCGAAGAACAGCGAATCTACGAGAAACTGCTCAGGGGATCGGAACTCGCGAACGCAAGCTGCGCGCCGAACACTCTGGAAATGCTCGCGAGATTCATTGTGCTATCCCGACTGGGCCCGCATGCGAATTCGACGCCGTTCTCGAAAATGCGGGTCTATGACGGCGAAAGTCTGCGCGACGTTGATCCGCGCGCGCGCAGCGTGCTGGAATACCGGGAAGCGGCCGGCATCGACGAAGGCATGAACGGGCTTTCGACGCGCTTCGCGTTCAAGGTTCTCGCGGCGACGTTCAATCATGACACCGTGGAGATCGCGGCGGACCCTGTTCATCTCATGTATGTGCTCGAACAGGCGCTTCGGCGCGAACAGCTTCCCGCGGAAACCGAGAAGCGCTACCTGGAGTTTATAAAGGGCGATCTCGCGCCGCGTTACGCGGAATTCATCGGAAACGAGATCCAAAAAGCCTATCTCGAATCGTATCAGGATTATGGCCAGAACCTGTTTGATCGTTATATCGATTATGCGGACGCTTGGATCGAGGATCAGGATTTCAAGGACCCTGACACGGGACAGTTGCTGGATCGGGAGCTCTTGAATCAAGAGCTTACGAAGGTCGAGAAACCCGCGGGAATCGCGAATCCTAAGGATTTCCGTAACGAAATCGTGAAGTTCGCTTTGCGCTGGCGGGCGTCGAACAAGGGTCGCAATCCTTCCTGGGCGAGCTACGAGAAGATACGCGAAGTGATCGAGAAAAGAATGTTCTCGCAAGTCGAGGATCTGCTGCCCGTTATTAGCTTCGCAACGAAGAAGGATACCGACAGTGAGAACAAACATGGCGAGTTCGTCAGCCGAATGGTTGCGCGCGGTTACACCGAACGGCAAGTGCGCCGTCTCGTGGAGTGGTACATGCGCGTAAAGCAGGCGAGTTGATCGTGGCGCGCCGCGGAGAACAGGACGCGAGCAACAACTGGTAAGTGGTGGAAGCCATGCGCATTGTCGATCGCCGCCTGAATCCGGGAGGCAAGAGCTTTGAAAACCGTCAGCGCTTCCTGCGGCGCGCAAAGGACATGGTGGAGCGCGCGGTTCGCGACGCCACGCGAGATCGAGCCATCGGCGACTTGGAAAGACCCGGCGAGGTTGCGATCCCGGCGGAAGGCACGAGAGAGCCGTATTTCCAACATGTGCGGGGCAATCGTCGCGATATAATCCTGCCAGGCAATCGCGAATATGTTGAAGGCGATCTCATTGACCGCCCGAAGGACGGCGAGAAAAATTCCGGCGGCGCCATGGGTATGGAGGATAATCAGGAGGACGCATTCAGATTCGTTCTTACCCGAGACGAATTTCTGCGCATTTTTCTGGATGACCTGGAATTGCCCGATCTCGCCAAGCGACGAATGGTCGGCGCTCAAAAAGAGGGAGTGCGGCGCGCCGGTTACACAACGACGGGAACCCCGGCGAACCTCTCGTTGGGACGGACGATGCGGATGTCGCTTGCGCGACGCATCGCATTGGGAAGACCCGGGAGTGACGCGATCGAGCGATTGGAGGCGGAACTCGCCGCCGCAACCTTGTCGCAAGACGCGGCGGTCGATCGACTTCAAAAGGAACTGGACATAGCGCGCGAGCGACGGCTTCACATCTCATACCTCGATCCCGTCGATTTGCGTTATCGTCGCTTCGAGCGTTTCCCGAGACCGGTCGCGCAAGCTGTCATGTTCTGCCTGATGGACGTCTCCGGTTCGATGACCGCGCACATGAAGGATTTGGCGAAGCGTTTCTTCATGTTGCTGCATGTGTTCCTGACTCGCCGCTATACACGCGTCGAACTTGTTTTCATCAGACACACGGACAAGGCCCAGGAGGTCGACGAGGATACGTTTTTCCGCTCGGTCGAAACCGGCGGCACTCTGGTGTCGTCGGCCTTTGTGGAAATGGCGCGGATCGTAAAGGACCGTTACGATCCCGCGAGTTGGAATATTTACGCCGCGCAGGCGTCNNCTGTGTCAGTACTTCGCCTATGTGGAAGTCGCCGATCCCAACGCCGACATGTCCGGTCCCGCGCAGCATGAGAGCCAGAGCTCATTGTGGTTGGCCTACGCGACGCTGCGAAGTCAGAAAGCGGCGTTCCAGATGCGACGCGTCTCGCGCCGCGACCATATCTATCCGGTGTTCCGGCAATTATTCCAACGCCGAGGCGTCAGCGCCGGGGAGACTTCGCGATGAACGACGGCTCCCTCCTTTTCGAAGGCAATGATTGGGATTTCCAAACGATCCAACGAATTCATGAAGCGGTCGCCCGGATCGCGGACGAGGAGCTCGGCCTGGATATTTTCCCAAATCAGATCGAAGTCATCACGGCCGAGCAAATGCTGGACGCCTATGCGTCGGCCGGCATGCCGCTGTTCTACCGGCACTGGTCCTTCGGCAAGCGATTTGCGCAGCACGAGGGCGTCTACCGCGTGGGATTGCAGGGCCTCGCCTATGAAATAGTGATCAACTCCAACCCTTGCATAAGCTATATCATGGAGGAGAACACCGCCACGATGCAGGCTCTGGTGATTGCCCACGCGGCATTCGGGCACAATCACTTTTTCAAGAACAATTATCAATTCCGTCAGTGGACGGACCCCGGCAGTATTCTGGATTACCTCGCCTACGCCAAAAACTATATCGCGAACTGTGAGGAGCGCTATGGCGAGTCCGAGGTGGAGCGATTGCTCGACGCCGCGCATGCATTGATGCCGCAGGGCATAGACCATTATCCGCACAAAAAGCCGCTCGATCTGCGCTCGGAAGAGAAGCGCGAACGCGGCCGTATGCAGGAGCGAGAAAGGCTTTACAACGACCTCTGGCGAACCGTGCCGGGAAGCTCGCGGGAAGCCTCGACGACGGCGGTGGATCGTCGGCGCACAATGCTGCGCCTGCCGCAGGAAAACATCCTTTATTTCCTCGAGAAGACGGCGCCGAAACTCCATCCCTGGCAGCGCGAAGTGTTGCGCATTGTCAGACTGATCGCGCAATATTTTTACCCGCAGCAGTTGACGAAAGTCATGAACGAGGGCTGCGCGACCTATTGCCATTACCGCATTATGAATACTCTGCACGAGACGCGGCGGATTAGCGACGGCAGCTTCCTTGAGTTTCTGCGATCGCACACCAACGTAATTCGCCAACCAGACTGTTACGATCGCGCCTATAGCGGGGTAAACCCTTACGCGCTGGGTTTCGATATGATGAGGGATCTCGCGCGCATCGTGCTGCAACCGACCGAGGAGGATCGGGCGTGGTTTCCCGAGATAGCTGGCCGAGGCGACGAGATGGCGGTGCTTCGCGATATCTGGGCCAATTACCGAGACGACAGTTTCATCGCCCAATTCTTAAGTCCAAATCTCATCCGCAAGTGGCGACTGTTCCATATCGTCGATGAAGACGATGCTCCGCAATTGGAGGTGAGCGCGATCCATAATGAGCGCGGCTACCGGGATCTGAGGCGAAGCCTCGCCGTCGAGTACGAAGCCGCACGAAAAATCCCCGACATCCAGGTCGTGGATGTGGACCTCGCTGGCAGTCGCAAGCTCGTAATGCGTCACAAAGTGGTCGATGGCAAGCTCCTCGAGATCGGCAACGCTTCGCTTGTTCTGGGGCAAATCGCCAATCTCTGGGGATATGAGATTTTGCTCGAAGAGATCGACGCCACGTCCGAGGAGGTCTTGAAAGCACATATGGCGTCGCCGGCAATGCATTAGCGCCGCGCCGGCCATTTGCTGGCGCTAGGCGCTTTCCGTTCATCATATCCGAAATCCGCGAGGCAATTAGGCGCCAATCAACGAGCACAGGAAGCGATTGACAAAAAGGCGAGGCGGAGTCCGTCGATCCGCGGGTTCGAAAATGCGCCTTGCGACGACCAAAAACAAATTGTAGCGTTGAACCTCCAAAAGATCACCATATCTGGGGGAACAGAGCGGGACTCAACGTAGGTGAGCGATTCGGGCGCGATTCGTTCGCAGCCTGTTCGGAAGTTAAATCGTCTCGACACGAAAGCTCCGATATGAAACATCATCGCAGGCCGGGAACACGAATTTCGTGAGCGCCCACCGCGAAATCGCTTCGACCGCGGCTTGGCGAAGCCGGGGTCGCGAGGAGCCTAACGGTTAACTCGGCGGGAGAGCCAGCTGGAAACCATGCAGGATCTGCTTGGCGGGCCGCCGGCGGCGCGATGGGCGCCGGGCCGGATCGAGGGCGCGCGGCGGGACGGGGTTTGCGCGGTGCTCGGCCCCACGAACACCGGAAAGACCCATCACGCCATCGAGCGGATGCTTTCATTTCGGACCGGGATGATCGGCCTGCCGCTGCGCCTCTTGGCGCGCGAGGTGTACACCCGCGTCGCGCAACGGGTCGGCGCGGAAAATGTCGCGCTGGTGACCGGCGAGGAGAAAATCAAACCGCGCGCCCCAAGCTACTGGATCGCCACCGTCGAGGCGATGCCGCGCGATCTGAACGTCGATTTCGTCGCGATCGACGAGGTGCAGCTCGCGGCGGATTTCGATCGTGGCCATGTCTTCACCCGCCGCCTGCTGCGCTGGCGCGGCCGACAGGAGACTCTGTTGATCGGCTCCGGCGTCATGGCGCCGCTGATCGAACGATTTTTGCCGGGCGCGCCGATTTTCTCGCGCCCGCGCCTGTCGCGCCTCGCTTACGCCGGCCAGCGCAAGATCGCCCGTTTGCCGCCGCGCAGCGCCATTGTAGCCTTTTCGGCCGAGGATGTTTACGCCATCGCGGAATGGATCAAGCGTCAAAAGGGCGGCGCGGCTGTCGTGATCGGCGCGCTCAGCCCCAAGACCCGCAACGCCCAGGTCGAACTTTATCAGAATGGCGAGGTGGATTATATCGTCGCCACCGACGCGATCGGCATGGGTCTCAATCTCGACATCGACCATATCGCTTTCGCCGCCGATCAGAAATTCGACGGATGGCGCTTTCGTCGGCTCGCCGCCGCGGAATTTGGCCAGATCGCGGGGCGGGCGGGGCGCCACATGAACGACGGCACCTTTGGAACGACGGGGCGCTGCCCGCCTTTCGACGAGGATTTGATCGAGGCGCTGGAGGAACATTGCTTCGACCCCGTGACGACTCTGCAATGGCGCAACCCGGAGCTCGATTTTTCCTCGCTCGAAGCGCTCGCGGCCTCGCTCGACGTTTTGCCCAGCAATCCCTGCCTCGCCCGCGCGCCGGCTCGGGAGGACCAACTGGCGCTGGAGGCTTTGTGCCGCGACGACCATGTTCGCCGCAACGCCAAGACACCGGCGGATATAGCGAGACTGTGGGAGGCGTGCCAGATTCCCGACTACCGCAAGACCTCGCCGGCGGCGCACGCCGAGCTCGCGACGACCATTTTTGGCTTCGTCGTCCGGCGCGGCAAAATCCCCGACGACTGGATGGCCCGCCAATTCGCGGTCGCCGATCGCGTCGACGGCGACATCGCGACCCTTGCCAACCGCCTCGCGCAGGTGCGAACATGGAGCTTCGTCGCCCATCGTTCCGGGTGGCTGGAAAATTCCGACCATTGGCAGAGCGTCGCGCGTCAGGTAGAGGACAGGATATCCGACGCGCTTCACGATCGTCTCACCCAGCGTTTCGTCGATCGCCGCACCAGCGTGCTGATGCGCTGTCTTAGAGAGAATACAATGCTCGAAGCCGAAATTACCGCAGCCGGCGACGTTATCGTCGAAGGTCAGCATGTCGGATCTTTACAAGGTTTCCGTTTCACGGCCGATCCGGGGGCGGCGGGCGAAGCCGCCAAGGCTCTGAACGCCGCGGCGCAAAAGGCCCTCGCCAGCGAGTTCGACGCCCGCGCGACCCGTATCTTCGACGCCGTGGACGACGCCTTCGTGCTCGGCAACGACGGGACGATCCGCTGGCTGGGCGAACCGGTCGGCAAGATCGCGCAAGGGTCCGGCGTTCTCAAGCCGACCGCGCATGTGCTCGCCGACGAGCAGCTGACCGGCGCGGTCCTGGATAATGTGAAGCAGCGTCTGGAGCTGTGGCTGTCGCAGCGGGTCAAGAAACTGCTCGGCGCGCTGGAACAGCTCGAATCGGGCGAGGGACTGTCGGGCGCGGTGCGCGGCGTCGCCTTCCAGATCGCGGAAGAGCTGGGCGTGCTGGAACGCGGCCGGGTCTCCAAGGAAATCAAGAGCTTCTCGCAAGAAGACCGCGCCGCGCTGCGCAAGCTCGGCGTTCGTTTCGGCGCCTATCACCTTTATCTGCCGCTGCTTCTGAAGCCGGCGCCGCGCGCGCTCGCCGCGCTGCTGTGGGCGTTGCGCCATGGCGGGCTGGAAAACATCAAGGGGCTGGAGGAAGCTCCGCATCTCGCCGCCTCGGGCCGCACCTCCTTCGCCGCGGATCCCGCCATCGCCAAAGGGTTTTATCGCGCCGCGGGCTATCGTCTTTGCGGCGAGCGCGTGGTGCGCGTCGATATTCTCGAACGCCTCGCCGATCTTATCCGTCCCGCCATAGCCTATAGACCGGGCGTCAGCGTTGGCGAACCGCCGGCCGGCGCCGCCGACGCCGACGGTTTCGTCGTCACGGTCGCGATGACCTCGCTGACTGGCTGCGCGGGCGACGCCTTCTCCTCGATTTTGCGTTCGCTCGGTTACGCCAACGCGAAACGTCCCGGCCCCGCGATCACCGCGCCGCTGATCATGGCGGCTCCCATGCAGCCGCTCACGCCGGTCGCGGCGGAAGACGCCTCGGATTCGCCGGCTGTGGAGACCGAGCCAGGAGAGCAGGCCGAGGCCGCCGCGAGCGAATCGGCCGCGCCAGTTCCCGCGCCGGAAGCCGAGATCGCGCCGTCCCAAGCGGTCGAAAGCGTTGAGAGCGAGCCCGCCGAGGCCGCGCAAGCGGAGGAGACGACGCCCGCCACGACCGAGCCCGCCGCGGAAACGTCCGTTCCTCTCCCGGAACAAGTCGAGGCTTCGGGCGCCGTGTCCGAGGAAGCTCCAGTGGTGGGAACCGCCGAAGCGGCCGTGCTAATCGAAGTATGGTCGCCGCAGCGCCACGTTCCGCAGCAGCGCCGGCAAGAAGGCGAGCGCAGGCCGCGGCGCGCGGAGACGGGCGGCGAGCCGTCGCGGCACGAACCGCCGCGCGAAGGCGAGTCGCGAGAAGCGCGTCCCCAGGCCGAGTCGCCTCGCGGCGAGCGCTCTCAAGGCGAGCGCCCGGCGAGGAACCATTCGCGCGCCGACGCGCCGAAGGGCGGTTTCCGGTCCGGCGGCAAGCCAAGCCAGGGTTCACGCCCCGATCAGCGGGACAATCGCGGACCGAGGGACGAGAGCCGCCCTCGTCCAGGCGGAGCCAGTGTTCCGCCGCAAAGGCGCGAGCGTCTGCCGGACCCGGATTCGCCCTTCGCAAAGCTGCTAGCGTTGAAGGCCGAACTGGAGAAAAAGGGAAAAAGCTGAGGCGTCACGGTGTTTTCGAGCGACTCGCGCGCCGGTTCGCTGTAAGAAAACGCATTCAATCGAAAGGCGGCTTATGACCAAAATCCTTCCGGTTATCATGTGTGGCGGATCTGGAACGCGCGTGTGGCCCGAGTCCCGGGAAACGCTGCCCAAGCAATTTATTCCGCTGATCGGGGTGCGCTCGACCTTTCAGACGACGATGCAAATGCTGGATGATCCGGCCTTCGAGCGGCCCGTCGTGATTTCGAGCGTCGATTATCGTTTTTTGCTGACCGACCAACTTCGCGAGATCGGCGCGAAGGCTGACATCGTGCTGGAGCCGATGCGGCGTGATTCCGGTCCCGCCGTGGCGGTGGCGGCGGGGCTCGCCGCGCGACGCTCGCCCGAAACAGTCGTGGTGGTTCTGGCCGCCGATCATGTCGTGCGCGACCAGCCCGGACTCGTCGACCTGTGCAAGAAGGCGGCGGCGGCGGCGCGGGAAGGTTACATCGTCACATTGGGCGTCAAACCCGATTCGCCGGCGACAGGCTACGGCTATCTGCGCGCGGGCGCGCCGCTGACGCCGGGCGGCGACGTGCTGAAACTCGAAGCCTTCGTCGAAAAGCCGGACCGCGCCACCGCGCAAAGCTACGTCGACGCCGGCTATTTTTGGAACAGCGGCAATTTTATTTTCCGCGCCGATGTGATGCAGGCCGAAATCGCCAAATTCGAGCCGGAGATTTTCGCGGCGGCGGAGGCGGCGATCGAGGCGGCGACGACGGATCTGGGCTTTCTGGTGCTCGACGCGGCCG
>PLZT01000331.1 GCA_003152255.1 Methylocystaceae bacterium
CTCGCCATTTTGCCCCACAAAGAAATTAGATTTTGCCCGCTTCGGTCGCTATCATTAAAAAGTCCGTAACTACAGCGCTTACAGACAAATTCGCGTGATCGGGAAAACCCGCAACCAGTAGGTGGCGCGGAACCTATTTGAAGCCTCAAGCATTCTAATCAAATCGGCCTGTTGTTCAATTAAGGCGACGGCCTCTAGCGCCAAAGCTTTCTGGTTTTTGAGAAGCCCGGATATGACGGTTTCGTCCTTCATATCCGGCATTATGGCTTAACTGAAACAAAACCAATATGTTGAATTAAATGAGCCTGCGCCACCTTATGCCGCTGTTGCCCTGGCGAGCGGCTTATGATATTTTGAATATCAATCAAGAATGGGTCGACGTCAATGGAAAAAATATTCAGAATATTAATTCGTCAGGTGAAGGCGGCGCGAGAGCTTATCGGCTGGAAACAAACCGATCTCGCGGACGCGTGCGGCCTATCCATTGTGACAATCCGTCGCCTTGAGTCACGGGAGGGAAAACTTGGAGGGCGCGCGGACACCGCGGCCAAGATCATCGTCGCCCTCGAATCGGCTGGCGTGATTTTTATCAACGAAAACGGCGAAGGGCCGGGCTTGCGACTAAGGAAAACCGCGACGGGCGCTGCGGCTGCGTCCATCCCGCTCGAAGACTTGAACGCCGAGAACGACGAGTGGCGAGAAAGACCGGGAATAGCCTTGGTTCGCAAGTCCTTGACGAATGAACAGTGGAATCGCATCAAAAAAAAATTGCCCGGGAAGGCGAGCGATCCAGGATGCAGCGCGCGGGACAATCGCCTGTTCGTCGAGGCGGTGTTATGGATCGCGCGCACCGGCTCTCCCTGGCGTGATTTGCCGGACGAATTTGGCAAATGGTACACCGTTTACACGCGTTGCCGGCGTTGGTCAGAAAAGGGCGTGTGGCGGGACGTGTTCGAGGCGCTGTCGGACGATCCGGATTTTGAATTTGTGTTGATCGACGAAACGATCCGCGCGCGGGACGCCAAGACGAGGCCCAAGAGGGCTCTGGCGTGAAGCCGCGGAAAGGCGGGGCGAGATAGCGCGCAAAGATCGCCGGCGCCTGAATAACGGCGAGCAAGTGTTTCACATTGCTGGTCTCGTGGGGCGCAAGGGGATGGTCGGATCGCCGATTACTCGTTTTCTTGAGAGCCGGGGAGACAAGGTAATTAAAAAGGATTGAACGATCGTCGATTCGCGCGATCAAACTTTGGTCGAAGCTTGGCTCAAGCAAAATCGGCCCGACGCCATCGTGTTCGCCGCCGCCAAGGTCGGCGGCATTTACGCCAACGACGCCTTCCCCGCGGAATTCCTTTACGACGATATGGCGATCGAAACGAACATCATTCATTCCGCCCACGCCGCTGGCGTCGATCGACTCGTATTTCTGGGTTCGTCCTGTATCTATCCGAAATTCGCGCCGCGGCCGATCAAGGAGGAGTCGCCGCCGACCGGTCCGCTGGAGCCGACCAATGAATGGCGCGCCATCGCCAAGATCGCCGGCATCAAACTTTGTCAGGCCTACCGCAAGCAGTATGGTCGTCATTGCATTTCGGTGACGCCGTGCAATCCTTATGCGCCCAACGGCAATTTCAGTGCGAGGACGGCCATGCGCCGCCGGCGCGAACTCGCGAATTCCACGAGGCGAAGTCGAGGGGCGCGAGGAGGTCGTGGCGTGGGGCGCCGGGACGCCCTTGCGTGAATTCCCACATTGTGGACGATCTGGCGCGCGGCGGCGTTTTCCGCCTCGACAATTACGACGAATATGAACACATCAATTGCGGGGCGGGATCGGAGATTTCCATTCGCGGCCTCGCTGAATGCGTCGCGCGAGCGACGGGCTTTTCCGGCCAGCTTGTGTTCGATACCACCAAGCCCGACGGCAAGCCGCGCAAACTGTTGGATTCGAGCCGAATTCTGGCGCTCGGGTGGAAGCCGGAGATTTCTCTCGACGACGGCATCGCCGGCGCCTATCGCTGGTTCCTGGAGAACAAGCTTGCCGATACGCCGCGCCAGAACGCGAATGTCGCTTGAGCGGTTCAATAGGCGCTTGTGTCGCCAAACACCAGCAATATCGTCTTGAACAGGATTTTGATGTCGAGCCAGAGTGACCACCGCTCGATATACTCAATGTCGTAGTCGACGCGTTTTCGTAATTTCTCGACGCTATCCAGTTCGCCACGCAGTCCATGGATTTGCGCCCAACCCGTCATTCCCGGCCTTACCCGGTGCCGAACAGCGTAATAATCAACGAGCTCATCGAGTTCGCGGCCTTTGGCCCTTGTCGCGAGAGCATGCGGGCGTGGGCCAATCAGCGACATCGCGCCTTGAATGACATTGATCAATTGGGGTAATTCGTCGATGCTCGTGCGGCGAATGATCCGGCCGACATATGTCACGCGTGGATCGTCGCGGCTTGTTTGGGTTTGGGCATGGTGATCCGTCATATCCGCATACATTGAGCGAAACTTCCATAGCTCGAAGGTTTGGCCATTGAACCCTGTTCGAACTTGTCGGAAAAAAATCGGCCCTGGACTTTCCAGCCTGATCATCAGCGCGACCAGGGCGAAGACCGGCGAGAACGCCAGCAACGCCAACCCCCCGAGGACAAGATCCTCGACGCGCTTGAACCAAAGGCTCCAGCCGGGGATCGGCTCCATCAGCGCGCAAAATGACGGCCGTTCGCCAAGATTGGTCACCTCGGCTATTAGCGGGCCGAGAGAAGGCGAACTCGGCAAGACATAGACCCGCGTCGAAAGATGTCGCAGAAGGTGAAGCCTCTGCAACATCATCGGGATATGCTCCCAGGGCGTGGCCAGATAGATCCGATCTATTTCATCTCGCGTGATCCAGCCGGCGAGCGAGGCGACATCGGCGATATCGTGAAGGCTTAGGCGTTCAATCACGCGAACTTCGTTGCCCGTGTGACGTTCGATCTCATTTTCCGCGATCGGGTCGCAAAACATCCCGACGGAAAGAGCCCTTTCGACGCAGGCGCCCTTCTTGGTGGCGCGCGAGAGGACTTCGAAAAAGGTCAAGCGAATCGCGACAATAAGCGCGAAACTGAGGCCCGCCCAGGAAAAGAACCATATTCTAGAATAGTTTTGGGCGGACTTGCCGGCGACCGCGATGACAAGCAGCAGCATGAATGTCGCGATAACCGAAAGCGGAAGCCGTCGGTAGGCGTCTGAGCGACGGAGGATGCTTTTGGCGCGATACAGACCGAACAGCCGCGCCCAAATAAGATGGGAGCATGCGGCGAAAATTATCGCGTGAACTCGCCAGTCTTCGACATTGAAGGAGATTAATTGAAATTCGGGCGGGCCAAGGGCGGCCAGTGATCCCGCGAGGGCGAAGGCGATGAAATCGGCGACGATTAACGCCGCGACGCAGCTGTGAGGGCAAATTCTTCCCGCTGTTTTACGCGAGGACAAGATTGCGCCCCTCTCTTGCTCGCTGGGCGCGGTTGGGCTCGAAGCAATTTCATATGAGGGTCTTTGCAACATGCCGTCCCAATCTCTTAAATGAAGTGCTTGTTGGCATACCGATTGTTATGCCAGGATGCTAAATTATGGCATAGGCTAAATTATGGCAGAGGTAAGCTTGTGATTCAAACCGCTTCGGGAAGGAGCGCGCCCATGGCGAACTGGCACCGGGCCGCCGCGCCCGCTTGTCGGCGCGCCCGCGGAGGCGTCGTTTGATGTTCTTCGCCGGGAAAAAAAGCCGCCAACAAGCGCCAACGGCCACGACCGCGAGCCTGCCCAGTGGGGTGCGCGTCTGCGCCATTGGCGACATTCACGGGCGCTTGGACCTGTTGCAAGCCCTCTCCAGCAAATTGCGAGACGATCTCCATGAGGCCCCCAGCGAGGGTTCGATCATCGTTATGCTAGGCGATTATATCGATCGCGGTCCGCATTCCGCCGGGGTGATTGACTGGCTTTTGGCCGGCAACATGCCCGCTCCGATCATCGCGCTACGAGGCAATCATGAGGCGACATTGCTCGACTTTCTCGCCGACGCATCCGTGCTGGACAATTGGCGCCATTTTGGCGGCCTCGAGACGCTCGCCTCTTACGGGGTCGACGTTAGAGACGCCATGCGCGGTCGAAATTACGCCGCCGCGCAAGCGAAATTGCGCGAGGTTCTGCCGCCGCCGCATCAAGAATTTTTTGAGCGGACAAGACTTTCATGGAGTTTGGGAGACTATTTTTTTTGTCACGCCGGCGTAAGGCCCAACGTTCCCTTGGCGCGGCAAGAAGAAACGGATTTGCTTTGGATTCGGGACGAATTCAACGATTTTCGCGGCGCGTTCGAGAAAATGATCGTCCACGGCCACACGCCGGTCTCCGAGCCGGAAGTTCTAACAAATAGAATCAATGTCGACACGGGCGCCTACGCCACCGATGTTCTCACTTGCTTGGTTTTGGAAGGGCGAGAACGCCGCTTCATCGCGACGTGACGGCATGGATCGAAGCGGCGCGGATTGGACGCCGCGGCGAGCGCGGCGACAAAATCGCCAGTGGATTGGCGCCGCGCGGTCAAGAAGCCCGTCGCGCCGGGCCGCCGCGATCATCCACCTATGGCTGAACGCCGGCGCCGTCGCCTGGCCCGACGCGGCCCATCCGAAAGGGCCCGCCGCGCGGCGAGGTTTGTGGTGGTTTGCAAGCTGGCTGTTGGCCGGGTGGGTCGCGCGCGCAAGCTTTTGGCTTTGCGATAATTTGCGTTATCGCAATAAGAGCCAAGCCGCCTGGCGACGAGCCCACTTGGTTTCAGGGCCCGGCGGATTGGGCGCGGCGGCGCGGCTGTCGTCGCGTTCGCGATAAATTTGGTTTCGTTTCGCCAAAATGGTCGAAGGCCTGTCGTGGGGTATAGGAAAATATACCTATATCGTGAAAGCCCGCCAAGGAGTGGAGGAGCCAGGATCCCACCCGGCCGCGCCGCGCGAGGAATCCGCGCCATTGGATCGATGGATTCACCGCCGCCGCGACGCTCGCCCCCACCGTGAATGTCGACCCAGCGAATGCTTTGAGCGCGACTGCCGCTCCATCCTGGCCGAAGGTCAGGCCTTCCGCGACGCCAAGGCGGCTCGAACGATGAAAGAGCGACCACGAATGTCGTGGCCGCGCCACCGCCAACTGGGCCTATCCGCTGTCGCGACGGTTAACACGCAAGCAGCATGCGCCCTGCTGAGCACTGCTTTCCCGCTCCGTTCGTCAACAAATCTGTCACCGCGCGACGGCGCCGCGCCAGCTATTCCCGGAAGGCTTCAAAGCATGGCGCGCCGCGACCGACTTCGCGGTGATCGGTTGCTTACCGCCGTGGACAAACCACCGTGGCGCGGCATGATCGCCGCCCGAACCGCGTTTACCCGATGCCGCTGAAGTCCCGCCGCGATTCGCGAGACATTTCGCCAACTTAAGCAGTTGCCGATTAATTAACCGTATGTTGACAGATATTTTCCCCGTGAAACCAATTCTTGAATAAACGGAGGATCGAGGTGAATCTGGAGCGTTTGACCGTTGAGCTCATTCGCCTTTGCTTTAGACGGCGGTGCGCGCATGAGCAGCGGCACACGCGCCCACTGGCGTCAATATGTTTAGCATTGCTTCTCGCGGGCGGGCGCCTTCGTCCTACCACCAACGGCGTATGGTCCGCACGGCGAAGGCCGCCGTGTCGTTGCCGATCCCGACATTCACCCAGCCCGTGTTGGCGGCAAGATCATAAATTCCATAGGGCACGGCGCGGCCAAGTTTCTTCATTCAGGAAGTCGTGCACGCGAACCTCTTCAGGATCGCCTTGGGGCCGCCATTCGCGGCCAGCGTTCTTGAAGTCGCCGACGAGATCCTTCTTCTTCGTGTTGACGGAAATCACCGGCTGGTTCTCGGCCAAGGCCGTCTCGACCACCGCGTTGATGAAGCGGAACTGAGCGTCACGGTCGGGATTGTCGGCGCCTTCCTTGGCCTTGCGATTGGCTCGCAGACTGAACTTCTGCGCCTTCAACAATTCGCCGACGACCGTATGGCTGATCTTGTGGCCGAGCTTGTTCAGTTCGGCGGCCAGGCGACGCAGGCTCTTGCACGTCCAGCGCAACGGCGACATTGGATCGCCGCGCGCGTCAGGTTCGACAAGCGCGTTCAGATCGTCGAGCAATCGGCTATCCGTCTCGGCGAGCGATTTCCGCCCGCCTCCGGAACGGCGAATAGGCCCCAGCGGCAGCGTCTCCGGCGCGTCCAGATCTTTCAGTCCGCGCCCGATCGTGCTCGCGGCGATGCGGGTAACACGCGCCACCGCCGCTATACCGCCATGGCCCGCGGCCCTGGCTTCCGCGGCGGCGAACAGACGCCGCTGACGTTCGTCAAGATACGGCAGCATCGCCGCCTTGCGCTCCTGGAGCGAATCTTCGTCAATCATCCCCAACGCTACGATGCCGCGCACTCGCCGGGAATCCCATATCTGTTCCCTTAAAGAACCGATTCAGCTATTCCCTGCCGGGCCCTTGGACCCCCGTATTGGCCCAATCGCGCGATTATTCCGCGTCGCCCTATCGCGGCCCTACTGGAGACGCCCGCCGCTTTTCGTCAAGCTCGCCAAGCTCATGGTGAAACGAGCGACGCTTTCGCCATAGTTCATTTTCGGCGAGAGCGCGACACCTCGGTCAGGCCACCTTGGAGTCTCGACGCGAAATCGCGTCGCCGGTCTTGTGCTCCAGGAACCAGCGATAGGCGCCCGCTATGCCGTCATCGAGAGCGATCTCCG
>PLZT01000545.1 GCA_003152255.1 Methylocystaceae bacterium
TGGCCGGCTTCGTCGGTATCCGCATGCTGACCGTTCTTGAAATCGAACAGGGCGCTGTGAACCTTGATTTCAGCGAGGGCGATACGGCGCTTGTCGGTCGGCGGCTGTTTCGGGTTGCGCCAGTGCGTGCGCCACGTCCTGATAGAGGCAGCGGTAGCGGACGGGCTGATAACTGGAATAGGCTTCCTGCCCTTCCTTTTCCATTTTTCTTTGTCGGGCGTGATTTCAGTTCTTACCCAGTGATCCTCTAGACAGAGGTCTAATTCGTCATCCCCAAGCTGCGAGAACTCGTAAAGCGCGGTCATCGTCGTCGGCAGCCTGACCTGATACTTCTCGTATCTCGCTCGAACTTTTTCTATAGCGTCGCCGATGCCTGCGTATTTCGCGAAGGTCGACAGCGAGCCAAATTTATTCTCCATGCTATAAGTTTTCCAAAATTTATGGAATTCTGGCTCGTAGCTCTTCCCATTAGCTGAAAGGTATTCATTTCGGACAGTTGCCGCCGTGGTGGCGAGCTCGACTATATTCTTTCGAATTGTTCCCAAGAGAGCGGTGAACTTTTCCGCCAGAGCCTCGTCCAGCGCAATTCTATTTTGGATCATCTTCTGCCCCTTGCAGCCGTAGCGTGTCGTTCATGGTGTCATATGGCGGCATTCCATGGACGGACAAGGACGCTCTTTCAGGTTCTGGCTCTCCGCAAGGCCTAACCAACGAGCTTGTATTTCCTAATAGGAAATACCGCCGTCCGACGCCGAGCAGCCCGGGGTGGACTGATTATAGAATTGCTATTCTATCACGAGTCCCCGTATCAGCCTGAAAACGACGGCAGTTCCCAAAGCCGGCCCTGTACTCCAGCGCCCGACTGGTTATAATCGAGCACCAGATTGAACAACCGTCATCAGTTTGGAGGCGTCATGGGACTCGGCAAGCAGGCGAAGACCCTGACGAAGGCGCAGGTCGACGCCGCCCTCAACTACCTCTCCAGTTCCCGCTACCCCAATCGGAACCGCGTGATCCTGCTGCTGTCCGTAAAGGCTGGGCTCAGGGCGAAGGAGATCGCCTCGCTGACGTGGGACATGGCGACGGCCTCGGATGGCGAGGTCGGGACCGCCATCCACCTGACCAACGACGCCAGCAAGGGCCGGGGCGGCGGCCGAGTCATCCCGCTCAACAGAGAGCTGAGGACAGCCCTTCTGAACCTGCGCCAGTCTCACTCCCGGGCTCGCCGGTCACCCTTCGTGGTGACGACGGAGCGGACTGCCCGAACCTCTCCCCAAGCGATCGTGAACCTCTTCTCCCGGTGGTATGCCGACCTCGGCTTCTCGGGATGCTCCAGCCACAGCGGCCGACGGACCTTCATCACCAACGCCGCCCGCAAGATATCGACGGTCGGCGGGTCGCTGCGGGACATCCAAATGCTCGCCGGTCACTCTAACTTGTCGACGACCCAGCGCTACATAGAGGCGCACGTCGAGGCGCAGCGCAGGATCGTGGAGCTGGTGTGAGCGGGACTCGAATACTCAGCGTGAAACCAATCCGAGCGTTGCTGGAGAGGCAAGACGCCGTGCGAGTGGGCGCTGCTAATGGCGGGCAGTCCCTATGTTTTTGGCGACGAAAAAAATTTCCAGTATTGGGTAGCAAGCTCACCAAGTCGCAACCCGTTGGCATTCTTCGGCACTTTTCAGGCTAAGCATAATTAGCATAACCAGAAGCATGCTTGGCTTGACAGAATCAAGCTAAGCATGCTCCATTGTTGTACCCTAAGCATGAGGCGCGACGATGGTTGATGACCAAGAATCTTTCCCCACAACTGCTGCCGATTTTGGTGCCCTTGGAGGGAAGAAGCGCGCCGAAAATCTCTCCTCGGAAGAACGTACCGAGATAGCGAAACGAGGGGCAGCGGCGCGCTGGTCATTGCCGCGCGCAACTCATGAAGGCGATCTTGTGATTCCCGGCGTTGTGCCGCTGAAGGTCGCCAACCTACAGGATGGGCGACGCGTACTTCTCTCCCGCGCCTTCCTTGAAGCGCTTGGGCGTCCCTGGAAGGGGACGTACAAGCACACGGCGCGGCCAAACTTCATTGAAGCAAAAAATCTTGATCCGTTTATCGTCGGCGAAATCGTCAATTTTCTTGAGCCTATCGAATATCTGAGCTTAAGCGGGCACAAACGCACTGGATATCGGGCCGAGCTGCTTCCGCTCGTTTGTAAGGTGTACATCAACGCGCGAGATGCCGGCGCCCTTACGCCGGGGCAGAAGGCTGCCGCTCAATTCGCGGAAGCGCTTCTTAAGGGCTTCGAAAAAATTGGCATTATTTCGCTTGTTGATGATGCAACAGGCTACACAAGAGTTAGGGCGCGGGACGAGCTTCAAGCGATCCTCGCCGCGTACATATCTGCGGAGCTACTTCCTTGGGCCAAGCGTTTCCCGGATTCATTCTATGAGGAACTTCACAGGGTCAGGGGATGGCGGTACACACCGGGCAGTAATTCCCGTACCGCGTATATAGGCAAGTTAACAAAGGCTCTTATCTACGATCCATTGCCGCCGGGCGTGATCGAAGAATTGGAACACAAGAACCCATACGACCCAACAAAACGTAGGCGGAAGCATCTACATCACCAGCTCTTGACAACAGATATCGGTCATCCGCATCTTGAAAAGCAAATTGTCTCAGTGACGACTTTGCTGCGCATTTCCGATAGCTGGATCGAATTTGCCAAGCATTTCGCGAAAGCGTTCCCGCCAGCGTCGGATGATCTGTTCGCGCCGCCGCCTAACGAATTAGAGGACTCAACCGCCTAGGCGGCTGAGCCCAATTGTAAGAAGCGGTGCGACGGTGCCAGGGAACGGGTTGGATCGTCTCCTGCCGACGACAGGCAAACTCCATGTTTTTGGTGACGAAAAAATTTCCTATAGGAAATTTCATACGATACCCACCTGATTTTAATGCACCTTCTTTTGGAAGGGTCTTGGGAAGGTCAAAACAATTAGAGGAGAAAAATGGGCAAGCAGATTCCACCCCATTGGGATGAGGAAGAAGACCTAACTGCCCGGACGATATCCGATGTGGCCTGCTTATGAATCATAAGCCGACATCGGATATGACGGGCAGCACTTCCGAGATGCGCCAATGTTAGCCGCTCCCTGGTTGGGGCGTGAACGTCTGCTTCCGACAGAAGTCACCCTTCCTCAAGGGCAACGTCCCTATCCATCCCGAAACCGCTTTAGCAGGCTGCTGAAAAACTCATTTTCGCCGCAATTCGATTCCGGTTTGGACGCACTCAACAGCCTGTTAGGGACTTCGCCGCAGGACCGCCTGGTGTTAGTCTTGTCGAAGACGAGGAGAAGACGCGAATGGCATCGCCCGGGTCCGGTGAGGAGTTCCGCTGCGGACCTCAGATAAAGTTGACGTTCGAATCCAGCCCTGAGCTAAACGCCCTCATGAGGCGATGGTCGGACGAGATCCCAACGCTATATTTTGTGGACATCTGCGTGGCCAACGTCACGAAACGTTCCCGAAAGGCGGTTGAAGGGGACGCAAGAAAGGCGGCATTGTTCGATCGCTTCAAAGAGCTCGATAAACGACAGAACTCGTTCTCTTACCTTTTGGCACTTACCGAGAAGGTGAGCGACTCACGCGGTGACTTGGCTGACGCGGAATTAGAGGAGCAAATCCTACGGGACGTGGCAGCGCTGAGGGCATTCTTCGTAAATGCCCGCATCGTGGAGTCGGACGCGTTCCTTGTCGGCTACGTCCGGGCGCTGCGCAGGACGCCGCACGAGTTATCGCAACACGCCTATATCCAGTTCCTCCGGGCCGCGAACGACCGGTTCGTGCTCGGGAATTCCGTTGCGAGGCCGCTCCGGCTGCAGAAGGCCGAGGAAATCCTGAAGGAAGCGGACGCACTATCTATCGCGAGGCGGCATCCGGTGGTCCTGGTAACGCTTGGATGTCTGTACGGCAATCCTTCCGCTAGGAAAGTGATGAAGTTCAAGGCGGACGCCGCGCGGTTCGATGCTGAGAACGCGCTAGCCGATATCATGATCATTTCGAGATTCCTTCCACGGAAATTAGAAATTGAGCAGTTGGGGCGCGAAGGAAAGGCGAGCTTTTTGCGGTCCCACTTCATTACGGATGATGACGGGCTCGCCAGCATCCTAAGGTGCTTCGAAGGTGAAGCTGTAAGATCGGAGTCGAAGGGGGACGTGCATCAGACGCAGACGAGCGTCACGGTGAATTTCGGATTGCTATTCCCCGAACTGCGCCCTTCCACAGGAGGCGAGTCGGACCAAACCGAAGGGCCGGCACAGTCGGTGCTTAGCGAACCTGAAAAGCTCTGCGAACTGCTTGCTTTCTAATCGTCGGACAAGGGCCTCCCGTTCATTACGCAGCTTACCGGCACTCAGGCGTGTGAAGGTCGGTCACCACGATGGGGCCGACTAGGCAGGGCGGGTCATGGGAGGCGACGATCGAGCGGGTCCGCTCCTACGCCCTCGAGTTTTTCGGACCGAAGAACTAGCGAGAGCAGTGGTGCTGCGCAGAGCATTCGCGATCGTCAAAAGCCCATGTCTCCTTTGGGTCAATCTCGTCGCTTCGACAACCCCCGCGAAATGTCCGGTCAGCATACGCGTTCGCCACATTTCGATTGCGCGCCGCTACAGTTACTGGGCCTGAGGTCCGTGAACCGCGCGCCGCAAGGCCGACTGAAGTCCGCCCGCCGCTCGCACGCCGCGATCTCCACCAACACGTTGGGCGGGTCGGGGCCGTACCGCTCGATCAGGCGGTCACGGTTATAGCTGCCAGCTTGGCCGCACCGTTCGCAGTCGATCCTGACGGTCGAAGCGGGTACTCGCCGAGGATGTGCGATCTGATACGAGGCAGACGGTATGCGCGAACTGGTAATGGCGCGATGGGGCGTGCCTGGATCGCCTCGGTTTGGCAGGCTTATAGCGATTTTTCAAATAACATGTTGGTTCCATCATCGCAGTGTACAGGTTTAAATCCGAAATTTAACGCTATCTTGACTACTGTTTTTACTGAATTCCATTGCATCAGTCCTGACACTGAATCCGGCCTCTCCTTATATTCGTTTGCGTGATTTAGAAAATATCCGCCATTGGTATTGATATTTTTTAGATCAAGAGACTCTGGGTCTGCTATATCTATCCAAACTCGGGCGCCCCCACGTGTCACACGCGAAATTTCGGAGAAATTCCAGTAGATATCATATAGATTAAAATGTATAAAAACTGACATCGCACAAACTACATCTACAGAGTTCTCCGGTATAGGTGCGAGGCTTCTTGGTTGGATATGGTGGAAAGTCACATTCTCTAAGTCTTTACATTCATTACTTGCGAATTGCAGATAAGCAGAACTGACGTCACACGCGTGAACGTGTTTCGCACGCTGGGCAAACCAATACGTGGCGAAGCCGCAGCCTGATCCAAGGTCCAACACAACGTCAGTTTGACTAATTCCCGCCAAATCTGCGATCGAGTTTGCGAAGCGTTTCCGCGACTCTCTTATTTCTGGAATTCTCGTTTGAGGCTCAGGTCCGAAGTCGTGGCCAATCAGGCCAATTAGCAAGTCCCTCTTGTTTGATCCTGACATTTCGACCCAAGCATTGTACGCCATGATTCCGTATCCCCTTTGCAGACTTCCACCTCTACGAGGCGAACCGTTCCACGGAAGGGCTCGCCGTAGCCTTGTCGCTCCTCCGGGCTAACGGGCGGAAATTTCGGCCTCGCCGTGCGGCCTATTTCCACGATGACCCCCGTTTAGGCGATTTTTCCTCGCACGCCGCTCGCATCAACCAGGAGCGTTGCCGGCCAAGCGCTTGGCCGCGCTACGTCCTTCCTCCGTTACCCTCAGGAAGATTCTCGGCGGAGGGCCCCGGTTCAGTTGCAAGATCCTCGAATTTGCCGCCTTTGACAAGGCCATGCGGTCTTGGAGAGGGCCGCCGAAGCGCAGGAGGGGGCGGACGACCGACTGAAGCCGCCGTTGTGACAAGCGAAATAGCCAAATTGCCAGTCATCTGGACGCACTTCTCGCGTGGTTTGGCCCGAACTCGTGACGCGCGAACGCCCTACGCCGTGGACGCCAAGGGCGGCGGTCGCAGCTACGCCATGATCCGGAAGATGTCGGGTTGAACGTCTGCAATGGGTCAATCGCGTCGCTTCGACAACCGCCGCGAAATGTCGGGTCAGCATAATAGCGGAAATGCACGTCCGCCATTTAGGGCTTTTATTCGCGAGGCAAGGCTTCGGGAGTCCGGTCAAAACCAGGAGACTCCAAGGACTCGCTCGACTGCGTTGAAGTGGCGCTTAAAACGATCGACGAGGCCGAGGCTCGACCCGACCGCCAGAGCGGCGAGCAGAAATCGAACGCCGCGCAGCGCAGGGCCGTCGTAATTCTGCCCAATTGTTTTCCACATGCTTAAGGGCGGTTTGTGAGCGCAACATATGGAGTATGCGATGAATTCGCTCGACATCGACCTGCTCGACGGCGGAGTTATCCACAGAAACGACCTCGATGCTGAGCCGACAGCCCTCGACTGTCGTCCATCGGAACCGCCTCAGCCAAGCGACAGCGCCACTGTTGCGTTGGAGATGGTATCGGAAGCCGCCGCAGCTATTCGATGCCTCGAGGAGCAATCCGCGGAAGCGGTTAGGCGCGCTAAAGAGCTGGCCAGTTCAATCGTCAAACAATTGGAAAGCACGGAGGCGAGAGCCGAACTTGCCGAAGTTGCACAACAACAGTCTGAAGTGGAGGTGCGGGAGTTGTCTGCCGCGCTGGCAAGGACTCAGGCCGATCTCGATATCGCTCGGCGACAGCTCGCGGACAAAGACGAACGATTGGCCGCGGTCGAAGAACGCGTTCGCTTGACCGAAGCAGAAGCAACAGAAGCTCAACAGCGGGCGATGGAAGCGAATGCCGCAATCGAAAAAATTGTAGCGGCGATCCGATCGCAACTTCCCAGCCGCGAAGATTTGTCCGCACGAGTCTAAAGCTCCCAGGAGTTCCGACAACGCTCGCTTCACCGACGGTCGCTCCTCTACCTTCGGCTTTGCCGCCGAACGGCAGTGATGGGTCAATCTCGTCGCTTCGATAACCCCGCGAAATGTCGGGTCCGCGAGGCTAGGGATCCGACGATGTGTCGTTTTGATCCCTCTCGCAGGCGATCACGCCGCCTTCTTCTTCGGCGCTGGACGAGTGGTCTTCGCCTGCTCCAGCATTGGGTCCAGTTCGCCGGCCCGGACAGCCCCGATCAAAGTGTCGATGATCCCGGGGAGTTTCTCCATTGTCCCGGCGACGACCCCCGCCTTGCCCTTCTCGAACTCCAGCGGCTTCCATCCGATCCGAACGAAGAAGACGAGCTGCCCCTTGTCGTCGGTCCGCCACCACGGGCGAACCGGCAGCTTCTTTTCAATCAGCACCCGGTCGCCGTCCTGCTTCTTCCACCTCTGGACGACCCGGACGTGGGCGGGATCCTTCAGCAGCGACTTTTGATCCTCCAACCGTTCGATAAGCCTTGATCGGCGGAGTTCGACGGGCGAGTGTTCCGCCTTCGGCAGGGCGGTCAGCGTGAGCGACTTGAGAGCGGACATGATGGGTTCTCCTTGTTGGTCCCATCTCGAATCTAATCCGCCGGCGAGATTTGTACACAGTCGATGTGTTAGTTATGCCGTTGTTTTTGCGTTGGAAAATAGCCTAATGCCAAGCTTAAGTTGTGTTACAAGGTTATTACATCCCTCTTGCCATTGTCTAACTAGCTGATAACAAACGATAAACGGTTGGTCTTTTTATTGGTAAGGGAGAGGTCGTGGGTTCAATCCCCCCTCGCAGCACCATTTTATCTATGCGATTCAAAATATTGTGGCGAAGCCGGTCTCCTCGCGGCCTTTGCTCCTAATTGCAAAAACGGAGGAGGTTCCTCGCCCTCCCGCCTCCGTCAAAAAACCATCCGCCAAAACCATGCCGAAGCGCCGAGCCTCGGGAAGCACTCGCCGGGCGGGGGAAGATTCGAGCGACGCGACGACGATGGCAGGGTCCGATTTTTTGGCGACGGGCGGTTTCCAAACGCCTCCTAACGATCCCGTCCGAATCCAACCTCCACCGGCGCCCGTCGTCGACTCGTCGCGCTCGGCGTTTCCGATGCCGTTCGGCCGTCGCGCGGCGTGGTGGCCTTCTTCCCATGCAAGCGCTCGCGCGCGCCTCCGCCGATCCCTATATTGTCGTAAAGAACCACTCCCTCCCGAAAATGAGGATCTCATGCGCAATTCACCGCCCCAGGCTGTTCGACTCCGCGACTACATGCCGCCGGACTTCTTGATCGACAGCGTGGCGTTGGACATATCGCTGCATAAGACGCAAACGCGCGTGCGCGCTAAGCTGGTGCTGCGCCGCAACCCCAAGGGCCGGCCCGACGCGCCGCTGACGCTCGACGGCGACGGGCTGACGCCACGCCGCGTAGCGCTCGACGGGCGCGAACTCGCGCCGCAAGACTACGAGGCTACGCCCGAAAGCCTGACGCTGCGCGCGGTCCCGCCGGCGCCTTTCGCGCTTGAGATCGAGACGCTGATCGATCCCACCGCCAATACGCAACTCTCGGGGCTCTATCGCTCGGGCTCGGCCTATTGCACGCAGTGCGAGGCGGAAGGCTTTCGCCGCATAACCTATTTTCTCGACCGCCCCGACGTGCTCAGCGTCTATACGACCCGCATCGAAGCCGACCGGAGCGAAGCGCCCGTGCTGCTCGGCAACGGCAATCCAATCGAGGCCGGCGAGTTGGCGGACGGCCGGCATTTCGCGGTCTGGCATGACCCCTTCCCCAAGCCGTCCTATCTCTTCGCCCTGGTCGGCGGCGATCTCGGCCATATCGAGCGCCGCTTCGCCACCGGCTCCGGGCGCGAGGTGAAGCTCGCCATCCATGTCGAACACGGCAAGGAGCCGCGCGCCGATTACGCCATGGACGCGCTGGAGCGCGCGATGCGCTGGGACGAGGAGACCTTTGGGCGCGAATATGATCTCGACGTGTTCAACATCGTCGCCGTGTCGGATTTCAACATGGGCGCGATGGAGAACAAGGGCCTCAACATTTTCAACGACAAATATGTGCTGGCCTCGCCGCAGACGGCGACCGACGGCGATTACGCCGGCATAGAGGCGGTGATCGCCCATGAATATTTCCACAATTGGACCGGCAACCGCATCACCTGCCGCGACTGGTTTCAGCTCTGCCTCAAGGAAGGGCTGACGGTGTTTCGCGATCAGGAGTTTTCGAGCGACCAGCGCTCGCGCGCGGTCAAGCGCATTACCGACGTGCGCGTGCTGCGCCTCACTCAGTTTCCCGAGGACGCCGGGCCGCTCGCGCATCCCGTGCGCCCGCGGCTCTATCGCGAGATCAATAATTTTTATACGGCCACCGTCTACGAGAAAGGCGCCGAGATCGTCCGCATGCTGAAGACGCTGATCGGCGCCGACGCTTTTCGGCGCGGCATGGATATTTATTTCCAGCGCTTCGACGGAACGGCGGCGACGGTCGAGGATTTTCTGTCCTGTTTCGCCGAAAGCTCAGGCCGCGATCTGACTCATTTCGCGCTGTGGTACGCGCAGGCGGGCACGCCCAGCATAAATGTCGCGACGGAATACGACGCGGGCGCCAAGACGCTGACGCTATCGCTGACGCAGCGGACGCCGCCAACCCCGGGCCAGGACGAAAAACAGCCGCTGCTGATCCCTATCGCGCTGGCGCTGTTCGACGAAGCGGGCGAAAAGCTGCCGCTCGCCAGCGCCGACATGAGCGCGCAAGAGGCTTCGCGCGAGTTGGTGGAGTTTTCCGGCGCCGAGCGCAAGCTGCGCTTCACCGGTCTCGACACGCGCCCCACGCTGTCGCTGCTACGCGGCTTCTCCGCGCCGGCGCGTCTGGAGCCCGCGCAAGAGAGCGCGGAACTGGAGCGCCTGCTCGCCCATGACGACGATCCGTTCAACCGCTGGCAGGCGGCGCAGAGCCTCGCCCTGCGCTCGATCTTCGCCCGCGTCGCGGCCTTGCGCGCCGAGGCGGCCGCTCCGGACGACAGTTCCTTCGCGGCGGCCCTTCGACGTCTGCTCGCCAAGGGCGCCGACGATCCGGCCTTCACCGCGCTGGCGCTGACCTTGCCCGGCGAGACCGATCTCGCCCGCGAGATGGGCGAGAACGTCGATCCCGACATTCTCTTCAAGGCGCGCGCCGGGCTGCGTCGCGCGCTGGGCGAGGCGCTCAAACCCGCGCTCGAGCAATGCTATGCCTGGAGCGCCGACATCGGGCGTTATTCGCCGGACGCCGCCAGCGCCGGCCGGCGCGCGCTGCGCAACGCGTCGCTCGATTTGATCGCGGCCGGCGACGCGCCGCTCGGAACCAGCCTCGCGCAGGCGCAATTCGAGACGGCCGGCAATATGACCGACCGGCTGGCGGCGCTGTCGACGCTCGCGCTGATCGGCGGAGACGCGCGCGAAAAGGCCTTCGAGCGATTTTACCAGGACTTCGCCGGCGACGCGCTGGTGGTCGACAAATGGTTCTCGCTGCAAGCCTGCATCCCGGAGGAGGCGACGACGAAACGCGTCCTCGCGCTGATGACGCATCGCGATTTTTCGCTCGCCAATCCCAACCGCGCGCGCGCGCTGATCGGCGCCTTCGCGAGCGGCAATCCCACTCGTTTCCACGCTCCGGACGGTTCCGGCTATGACATATTGACCAATGTCGTGCTTGACCTGGACCCAAAGAACCCCCAGGTCGCCGCGCGGCTGTTGTCGTCGCTGCGCTCCTGGCGCACGCTGGAGCGTGGCCGCCGCGCGCTGGCGGAAGCCGCGCTGAAGCGCGTGCTGGCGGCGCCAAACTTGTCACGCGACGTGAACGACATCGCGACTCGCGCGGTGGCGTAAAGCGGCGCTCCATTCTCCCACTCGCCAGCCGGGTGTCGCCGATTCGCGCGTTCAACGCGGAGTTCGGCTACAGCCGACTTTGGAGTGGGAAAAGCGATTTGCGCGCTTTCGATTCCGTTTCGACTCCGCGGCGTCTCGGCGAGCGCCGTCGCGACAAAATTTTCCCGCGCGCTAACCGATTCATCTCAAAAGAGAACACAATTAACTGAAAATTAACCACCAAAATTAGTCGCCAAACATCTGGACAAACACGCCTAAGCGGATTCAGATGGCTGCGAATCGAGAAGTGTTTCTCGACTGCGTTCCCCAGTTCGCCAGAAATTGAAGAGGTCATGGATGGCGCGCTTGCACGCAGCCAAAGGGACGACGTGCCCCGACACGGTGTGGGGCGCCTACAGTCTCCAGGCTAACGGCGACAAGGGTCCCCAGTCCGACGGCCAATGGCTAAAGCCTCTCGCCGTCGTCGCCGGCCTGCTCTTCGTGGCCTGTCTGGTCGAGTTCGTTTTCACGCTGACCACCACGATGCACGAGCAATTGCTCGTCAACGCTTCCAGCGATCTCGAATTTTATTCGACCGCGATCTGGCGCGAGTTGCGCGACGCGATCAATTCCGGGAAAGACGCGAACGCGTTGATCGAACCACTCGCGCGCATCGCGCCGGATCAAACGACGGCGCGCGGCAGACGCATTCTCATCACCGATCCTTCCGGCGTCGTCGCGGTCTCGTGGCCGCGTTTGTCCACGACGAACATGAAGCTGAGCGAAATATTCGGAGAGGATGGCGCCGCCGTCGACAACGCCGGCAGGCTTGGCGCCCGGCGCATCGTCCTCCGGGACGGCGCGCCGGCGCTCGAGGTGACGCGCAAATTGCCCGGCCCATTCGGACAACTCACGATAATTCATCCACTCGACTCGGTGCTGATCGAATGGCGCGCCATCGCCCAACGCTTTGCTCTTCAGTTCGCGGCGACAACGGCGATGCTCCTGGCCATTCTCGCCGCCTATGCGCGGCAGGCGCGCAGACGACGCGCCGCCGAGGAAGTGAGCGTCCAAATTCGCCGCCGGCTGGAGACGGCGCTGTCTAACGGCCGCTGCGGCCTTTGGGACTGGGACATAGCGCAGGGCCGAATCTATTGGTCCGACTCGATGCATGAAATACTTGGACGCAAAGCGGAGCGTCGCTGTCTTCCGATCGGCGAACTCGACGCCATGCTGCATCCCGGCGACGGCGATCTCGCGCATATCGCGGCGATGGTGCTCGCCTCGAAGACGAAAACCGTCGATCACGAGTTTCGGATCAAGAACGCCGCCGGCGAGTGGATTTGGCTGCGCGCCCGAGCCGAACTCGTCCAAGACCCGCGCCAACCGGGCGCGCATCTCGTCGGCATCGCCGTCGACATTTCCGACCAGAAGGCGCTCGCGGAACAGACCGCCACCGCCAACATGCGCCTGCGCGAGGCGATCGACGCGATCTCCGAGGCTTTCGTGCTGTGGGATTCGAGCAACAGGCTTGTCACCTGCAATTCGAAATTCCTCGAACTGAACGACCTGTCCAGCGATGTCGCGACTCCAGGCGCCAGCTACCGGAACGTCATGAACTTCGCGAGGGCGCCTCTCGTCGAGATCGAGCAGNNGAGCAATATCACTTCCAGAAATCGCAGGCCGAGGCGGCCTATATCGCCAAATCGGATTTTCTCGCCAATATGAGCCACGAGCTGCGCACGCCGCTGAACGCGATCATGGGCTTTTCCGACGTGATGCGCCAGCAGCTATTCGGCGAGTTGGGCTCGCCCAAATATCTCGACTATTGCCAGGACATCCACCGCAGCGGCGCCTATCTCAACGCGATCCTGACGGACATATTGGAAATGTCGCTGCTCGAGGCCGGAGGCCGGCGGCTTGTCGAACGCGAGGTCGACGTATCGACCGCGGTACATGAAGCCATGGAGCAATGGCGCTGGCGCGCGAACGAAAAGGAGATCGAGCTGCACCGGGAGATCGACACGGGGCTGGTCTGCGCCGGCGATCACGCGGCGATCGTCAAGGTGCTCGGCAACCTGCTCTCCAACAGCATGAAGTTCACGCCGCCGCGCGGCAAGGTTCGCGTGCGGGCGTTGAAACTGCACCGTTCGATTCTCGTCTATGTCCAGGACAACGGCCGGGGCGTCGAGCGCGAGGCTTTGAAGCGGCTAGGCGCGCCATTCGAACAGTCGTGCGCTGTGATCGAAGACGGCATGAAGGGATCGGGACTGGGCCTCGCCATCGCGCGCGCGCTGATCGATTTGCATCGCGGCTCGCTGCGGCTGCGTTCGCGCATCGGCGTCGGCACGGTGGCGTTGGTGCGTCTATCCGCCGACACACCGCTCGACCGCGCCGCGCAACGCGCGTCCGAGCTGCGAGACATTGGCGCCGTCATGAAGGCCAAAGCGCCCGCCGAAAAGACTCAGCCGCGCGACGAACCGATCGAGGGCAGCGACACAACGGCGCGCAACCCGGGCGCGTTGTCCTCCAGGCGCAAGGAGCCTTGATGCAAGCGCGCCACCGCGGCGGCGAGCGAGAGACCGAGGCCGGAGCCCGGAAGCGAACGCGAATTCTCAAGCCGCGTGAAGCGGCCGATCACGCGCTCGCGGTCTTGCGGCGGCACGCCTGGCCCCCGATCGGCGACGCAAATCTCGATTGATCCGCCGACCCGCCGCGCGCTGACCAAAATGCTCGGTTTGTCGCCGCCGACGCCGTATTTGAGCGCATTGTCGACGAGATTGGCGAGCATCCGCCCCAACAGTTCGCGGTTGCCGCGCACCATCAACCCCTCCTCCAACTCGGACCGTAACAAGGCGCCCTGCTGCTCGGCGACTGGCTCGTAAAGCTCCGCGATGTCGGCGGCGATCTTGCCGGCGTCCACCTCGTTCAGATTGTCGCTCGAATAGCCGGCCTCGGCGCGCGCTATCGTCAGCAGCGCGTCAAACACGCGGATGAGCGCGTCCGATTCCGCGATGATCGCGCTCAAGGCGGCGCNNTCGGCGAGGCGGTCGAGTTCGTCGCCGGCTCCCGTCGTTTCAAGCCGTTGATCGAGATCGCCAGCCATGATGCGCCGCGCCGAGGCCGACATGGCGTCGACGCGCTCCAGCATCCGATTGGCGACGAAGAGTCCGCCGAGCGTGCCCACCAAGGCCAGCCAGAACAGCGAGGCGCCAAGTCCCTGCCGCAGAATCCGCCGCAGCACGCGATGATCCTCGATGTCGTGGCCCACCAGCAGCCGGAACTCGCCGGGCAAAACGACAAGCTTCGCCAGCGCGTGATGGTGAATATCCGCGGCTTCGCCACGCCGCCGATAGATGGTCTCGTCGAGCGCGCCCTCCTCGGCGCCGATCATTGGCGATGCGATGACATTGCCCGCGATATATTCGCCGGCGTAGGTCGTGACGAGAAAGATCGAACCGCCTGGAGCGCGCGCCCGGCGCTCGATCGAGGTGACCAGTTGGCGCAGGCCGCCCTCGCCATAGAGTTCGGTCAGCCGGGCGATTTCGGCGTTGATTGTTTGGGCGGTCTCTTCATCCAGCACTTGCGCGACGCGCTGACCAACGCTGGCGAGCACAACCCACGCGCCAAGAGAGAACAACACGAAATAGGCCAGCGACAGCTTGAAGGCCGTCGTGCGAAAAAGCTTACCGACCGTTTTCACGGATCATATATCCCGCGCCCCGGATCGTGCGCAGCAGCGGCGTCGCGCGGCCCTTGTCGATCTTGGATCGCAGCCGCGAAATATGCACGTCGATCACATTCGTCTGCGGATCGAAATGATAGTCCCAGACATTTTCGAGCAGCATGGTTCTCGTCACCACCTGGCCCGCGTTTTTCATCAGATATTCGAGCAGTCGAAACTCGCGCGGCTGCAAGACGACCTCTTCCCCCCCGATCTTCACCTCGCGCGTCAGTCGATCGAGTTGGAGATCGCCGACCCGATAGACCGTGTCCTCGCCGCGCGGCCCGGAGCGGCGGCGCGCCAGCGCCTCGACGCGCGCCAGAAGCTCGGAAAAGGCATAGGGCTTGGCGAGATAATCGTCGCCGCCGGCGCGCAGTCCCTTTACGCGATCGTCGACCTGCCCCAGCGCGGAAAGGATCAACACGGGCGTGTCGATCTTCTGCTCGCGCAGGCCGGCGATCAGCGAGAGCCCGTCGAGCTTCGGCAACATGCGGTCAACGATCAGCACGTCATATTGGCTCTCGCGCGCGAGGGCGTAGCCCATCAGTCCATCGGCGGCGAGCTCCGCCAAATGGCCCTGCTCGCGAAACGCTTTCACGAGATAGTTCCCGGCTTCCCTGTCGTCCTCGATGATGAGCAAGCGCATGGCGTCGATGGATGTCCTCGGATGCCCGGCGTTTCCTTCTCTCGCTTACGGGAGAAGGAAACGACGCCAGAAGATTGCAATTCGACTAAGAGAAAACACTCACAGGCATTCGATGTCCGGGTCGAGAAGTTCGTGTAGGTGCACGACGAAATAACGCATATGGGCGTTGTCGACCGTCGCGTGCGCCTTCGCCTTCCAGGCCGCCAGCGCGCTGTCGTTGTCGGGATAGACGCCGACGATATCGAGCTTGCCCGGATCGCGGAAGGCGACGCCCTGCAAATCCTCGAGTTCGCCGCCGAACACGAGATGAAGCAGTTGCCTGGGTTTGGCGTGCGGAGGCGGCGGGTTCGTCATGGTTTCCCTTTCATCGCGGCTTTGGCGAGAGCTAGGCTTTCATTAAACAGCGCTCGCGGCGCGGCGACAAGCATCTCTCGACGCGAGCTCGCGCGGTTGTAGGTCAGCGGTCCGCCCTCGATCTCCGACAACAGGCCGCCAGCCTCGCTCAATATCACGTCAGCGGCGGCGATGTCCCAATCGCGCGCGCCCGGCGAGGCGATGGCGAGGTCGTTGGCGCCCGCCGCCACGTCGGTCAGTCTCAGCGCTAGCGACGGCGCCCGCGGGGCGATTTTAAAGCCATAGGCGGATTTCTCGAAAAACTCGGTCTTGTCACGAGGCGACACGATGCGCGCGCCGGCGAGTTCTTCGCGGCGCGATACGCCGATGGCCTCGCCGTTAAGAAAGGCCCCGCCCCCTTTTCGCGCGGCGAATGTTTTGCCAAGAGCCGGCGCATGAACGACGCCCACGACCGGACAGCCCTGTTCGATCAAGGCGATGGACACGGCCCATCGCTTATCGCCGCGAACGAAGGCCGTCGTGCCGTCGATGGGGTCGACGACGATCACCTCCCCACGCGACAGACGCTCGGCGGTGTCGGCGGTCTCCTCGGACAGCCAGCCGGCGCCCGGCGCCAGCGAGGCCATTTGCTCGAACAGGAAACGGTCGACGGCGAGGTCGGCCTCTGTGACCGGCGAGCCGCCGCTTTTGTAATTGACGTCGGCGCTGGTGCGCTCAGCCGGGCGAAAATAGGCCATGGCGATGTCGCCGGCCTCGCGCGCCACGGCTTCGAGGCGCGCCATAAACGTGGAAAGGTCGGTCCGCGTGCTCTGCATTATAAAGAGTGGTAGGCGAGCCGCCCCCGCGCCGCAAGACGCCTTTTTGCGCTTCGAGCCGCCGAGTTCGCGCAAATGCGAACAATTTGATCGTTTCCCTTTGCCCGGCCTTCACTCTGAAGCGCCTTTTATGCCTATAAAGCAGTGGTTTATGACAAATTCACCAGCCTTGTTAGCGACTTTCTCCCCAGGCCGGCGCGAAGGTCTCCCCGACAAGCCCGATACTCTCTTCTAGGAGGCGACCCGTGTTGAAGACCAATTGCGCGGCGCAAAAGCCGCTGGCCGAAAATATGCAGCGCGACGCGCGCGCCGACGAAGGCACGCGCCTGGTGCGCCTGACGCGCGGACACATACGCATTTCGCGGCGCTTGTCGGGGATTTCGATGACGATCGTGGTTCCCGTCGCGACCTATAGCGGCGTGGCGCTGGGGGTGGAGACGACATGCGCGGGCGGAGCGGCCTATCGCCTCTCGCTGACCCATAGAGACTCCGATTTCGACGTCATGCTGGCCGAAACCAATAATGCCGACGACGCCGCCGCCGACTGGAAATTCTGGGCCTCGGTCTTGGCGTTGCCGCGGCTTTACACGGAGAACGGCAAGATGGAGCCGGTCGACCGCGCGCAGCGCAAGGCTCCGTTCAAGCGCCCGCGCAACGCCAGCGTCGCCAAGCGCCGCCCGCGCTTCCTGACCCGCCGCAAGACGGGCGTTCTGTCGCGCAAAAACACGGTTTTCGCCGCCGAGCGCGAAATCATCTGCTACGAGTAAAGCGCGCCCCAAAGGCTTTGGGCGAAAAAGCCGGCGAACAGCAACAGTCCGGCGTCGCGGTTGGCGCGAAAAAGCCTTAACGCCAGCTCGGGCGGCGCGGCCTCGTCAA
>PLZT01000651.1 GCA_003152255.1 Methylocystaceae bacterium
CCGCCGCGACCGGCTCGCCGAAGGATAAAAACACCTCGTCGATCTTTTTGCCCAGCGCCTTTTCGACGATCTCGACCGCCGCGTCGCGCCCGAACGGCTCCATGCGGTCCTGCAAGGCGGTCAGCGCATTGGCGATTTCGCCGCCGACGACATCGGGCCGCGTCGCCAGGAACTGCCCGAGCTTCACATAGGTCGGGCCGATCTGCGAGAAGGCGCGCACCAGCGCCTTCGGGCCGCCGCCGAGATCCTTGCGCGCGATGAGATTGGCGAGCCGCACCGGCAGCCGCGCCGGCGGCGGCAGCAACTCGGGATCGAGCCCGGCGAACACGCCCTCGCGCGCGAGGATATAGCCGGCGCGCGCCAATCGCAGAAGATGCCCGAAGCCTAAAAACACGTAGGACCGCCGTTTCTATATTCTAAAGTTCGCGAGGCGCCGCGAGCGCCCCCTCTCCCCGTAAACGGGGAGAGGGCCGGGGGAGATATCCCAACTGTTCCTCGCGCCAACGAACCCGTGGCGCGACCGACATTCGGAGCAATATCCCGAGCCCCTCACCCTAACCCTCTCCCCGTAAACGGGGAGAGGGGACCGCGCTACGGCTTCCACCCCGAATGGATCGCCACCACGCCGCCGGTCAGGCGCTCGTAGCCGGTGCGGCGGAAGCCCGCCTTGCGGATCATCCCCTCGAACGCGTCGGCGCGCGGGAATTTCTGAATGGATTCGACGAGATAGCGGTAGGGCTCGCCGTCGCCCGCGACGATCTTGCCGACCATCGGGATGACGTTGAAGGAATAGGCCTCGTAAATCTTGTCGAGCCCGGGGATCGCCACCTGCGAAAATTCGAGGCACAGGAAGCGCCCGCCGGGCTTTAGCACGCGAAACGCCTCCTCCAGCGCGACCTGGATGCGCGGCACGTTGCGGATGCCGAAGGCGATGGTGTAGGCGTCGAAATTGGCGTCGGGGAAGGGCAGGCTTTCCGCGTTGGCCTGCACGAAGTCGAGCTTGGCGCCCAGCCCGCGCTCGCGCGCCCGGTCGCGGCCGACCTCCAGCATGTCGCCGTTGATGTCGAGCACGACGATCTCGGCGTCGGCGGGGGCCTGCTTGGCGACGCGAAAGGCGATGTCGCCGGTGCCGCCGGCCACATCCAGATGGCGAAAGCCCGGGTGGTTCCTGGCGTTGACCTTGGCCGCGAACGTATCCTTCCACAGGCGATGCAGGCCGCCGGACATCAGATCGTTCATAATGTCATAGCGGCGCGCGACCTTGTGGAATACGTCGTCGACGAGCCCCTGTTTTTCCGCCAGCGGCACCTCCTCGAAGCCGAAATGGGTCGAGGACTCTTGGTCGGAATGGGGCTGTGTCATCGTGAACTCACGTTAGGGGAAGGCGGGGACGGTATAGCCGCTTGCGGCGTCCAAAGCTATATGGCCGGAGTTTCGACCGTCCGGCCCCTACCGATAGCCGGCCGCCTGCAGCTCGAACAGCTCGGCGTAGCGGCCGGGGCGCGCCAGCAGTTCCTCATGCGTTCCCTGCGCCTCCACCGCGCCGCCCGCCAGGACGAGAATGCGGTCGGCCATGCGCACGCTCGAAAAGCGATGCGAGATCAAGACGGCCGTCTTGCCCTTGCTGAGCTCCTTGAACCGCTGAAACACCTCGAATTCGGAGCGGGCGTCCAGCGCCGCCGTCGGCTCGTCGAGGATCAGCACGTCGGCCTCGCGCATATAGGCGCGCGCGATGGCGATTTTCTGCCACTCGCCGCCGGACAGCTCGACGCCGTTCTTGAAGCGCTTGCCGATCATCTGATCATAGCCGCGCGGCAGTTTGGCGATGACGCCATCGGCCCGCCCCCGCATCGCCGCGCGCTCCACGCGGGCGCGGTCATGGCGCGCCTCGATCCGCCCGACCGCGATATTGTCGCCAGCGCTGAGGTTGTAGCGGACGAAATCCTGGAAAATGACCCCCATGCCGCCGCGTAGCGCGTCGAGATCGTATTCGCGCAGGTCATGGCCGTCGAGCAGAATGCGGCCTTCGCTCGGATCGTAAAGACGCGCGAGGAGCTTCACCAGCGTCGTCTTGCCGGCGCCGTTTTCGCCGACCAGCGCGACCACTTCGCCGGCGCGCAGCGTGAAGCTCAGATGGCGCACCGCCCAGCACTCGGCGCCGGGATAAATGAAGCCCACGTCCTCGAACACGAAGCCTTCGCGGATCGGCTTCGGGAAGGGCAGTGGATTGGCCGGCGACAGAATTTTCGGGCGAACGTCGAAAAACGAGAAGAGATCGTCGAGATAAAGCGCCTGGCCGGCGATGGAGGAAAAGCTCGACAGGAGATCTTCGAGCAGGCCGTGCAGGCGCCGGAACGATCCGGCGAGGAAGGTAAGGTCTCCGACCGAAAACGCCCCGGTCAACGTCCGCCACACAATATAGGCATAGGCGATGTAATAGCCGGAAGCGCCGATCGCCGTGAACAACCCGCCCCACCATGCGCGCCGCACCGCCAGCTTGCGGTTGGCGGCGTAGAAATCGGTCGCGAGGCGCATATAGCGGTCGATCAGAAAGGCGTTGAGCCCGAAAATCTTCACTTCCTTGGCGGTTTCGACGCTGGCGGCGGTTTGCCTGATGTAATCGAGTTCGCGCCGCTCTGGCGTGCGCCCGAAGTCGAGCGAATAGCTTTTGGCGCTGAAATGCGCCTCGCCCAAAAAGGCCGGCGCCAGCGCGAGAACGAGCAGCGCGATGAGCCAGGGCGCGTAGACCACGAGGCCGGCGGCGAAGCTCGCCACCGTCACCATGTTTTGCGCCTGGCCCAACAACTGGCTCATTAGAGTCATCCGCCCGCTGCTCTGGCGGCGCGCCCGCTCAAGCTGATCCTGGAATTCGGCGTCCTCGAAAACCTCGAGATCGAGCGTCGCCGCGTGCTCCATCAGGCGCACGCTCGACGCATTGGTCACGCGCTCCGACAACAGGCTGTCGACGAGCGAAACCACCCGCCCGAGAACGTCAGCCATGACGGTCAACGCGAATTCGGTCAGGAGCAGAAGGCCGATGTGGGTGAGAAGACCGCCGTCCAGCCATTGCTGGAACGTCTCGGGTTTGGCCGGCGTCCCCGCCAGCCGCACGACCTCGTCGATGATCAGCTTGCCGACATAGAGCGTGGCGACGGGCGCGAAGGCGCGAACGAGTCGCAGCGCGACCGAAGCCGCGGCGAGGCCCGGGCTCGTGCGCCACACCATCGCGACGAAGGGCCGCAGGTTGCGCAGCGCGCCGACCCGCTCCTTGAACGATCTGATCTCAGCCAAGTTCGATCCGCTTTAATTTTGTCCGCCCGCCGACGTTATCGCGTCGCCAGCTTTCGCGGTAGGGCCGCGCGGTTCGACGCGCCCCGCGATCAGACGGGATCGCAGATGTTCGAACGCCGCGTCGAGACAGCTCAGGCTGTCCGGGCTCGGCTCGGCGCCAAGCTCGAACGCGCGGCCCGGAATCGCCAGCAGCCACGCCTCCGGGACGGTCTGGCCCAGTCTTTCGGCGACGGCCAGAAGGCAGGCGGGCGAGAGCGCGTGCGTGCTGTGAGTGGCGTCGAACTTCGCCGCCAGCGGCGCAAGTTCGAAGGGAGGCGAAACCGAGACGCTGGCGTCGACAAGGATCACGACGTCGATGTCGACCAAATCGAGTGCGTGTTCGATCTGCCATTGGAAATCCGTCAATGTCGCGAGCGCGATGGGCAGGTCGCCGGCCGTCGCGGACCACGCGTCCAAACGCTCGATGAACAGCGGCCCCAGCGCGTCGTCGCCACGGCTGGGATTGCCGACGCCGAAAACCAGCCAGCGCGCGGGCCGCGTCATGGCAAATCCCATAAGTCCAGACTCATCAAAGTGACGTCCGCCGTCATTGCGAGCGCAGCGAAGCAATCCAGGAGGACTGGCGCGGCTCTGGATTGCTTCGTCGGCTTCGCCTCCTCGCAATGACGGACTCCCTTTGGTTACAGTCGGCGAAACTTGGCGTCATGAGTTTCGCACGAGACGGTCGACGCTGTTGCCGCCCGCGTCGAGTAGTTCGACGATCAGCGGCATTTTCCCAAGCGCGTGGGTGGCGCAGGAAAGACACGGGTCGAAGGCGCGAATGACGATCTCGATGCGATTGAGCAGCGCCTCGGTGACGCGCTGTCCGTCGATATATTGGCGCGCGACCGAGCGCACCGCTTCGTTCATCGCCTGATTATTGTGCGTGGTGCTGACGATCAGATTGCACATGGTGATCAGATCGTCGTCGTCGACTTCATATTGGTGGATCAGCGTGCCCCGAGGCGCCTCGATGACGCCGACGCCGCCATGGCCGCGCGCGCCGGAGCCGACACGCTCGCCCGCCAGCAGATCGGGATCATCAAGCAGATCGCGGATGAGTTCCGCCGCGTGCAGCATCTCGATCATCCGGGTCCAGTGATAGGCCAGCGGCGCATGGCAAATTTTTCCGCCGGACGCCTCGATGAAGACGCGGCGTTCGACCTCGGCCAGCGGCGTCGAGATAAAATCGCAATTTTGCACGCGCGCGAGCGGGCCGACCTTGTACCATCCGTCATCGCGCCCGAGCCGCGTGAAATACGGGAATTTCATGTAGGTCCAGGGCTTGACCTCCTCGCGGATCAGCGTGTCGTATTCTTGATCGCTGACACCATCGAAAATCAGCGCGCCATCGGCGCCGCGCGCGCGGAGTCCGCCGTCGTATAATTCCAGCGCGCCATCGGCGCGAACCAGCGACATCATGCTCGATCGAAACAGGCCGAATTGCTCGAACTGCGCGCGATTGGCGTCGATGAGCCTCTTGACCAGTTCCACCGCGTCTTGCGACCAGGCGACCATCTGGTCGGCGTCGGCGCGCAGTTCATCGCGCTCGGCCGCGCTCAGCAGCTTGTTGATGCCGCCAGGAATAGCTCCCGTTCCATGCACGCGCTTGCCGGATGTGAGCCGGATCGCCTCCTGCCCCCATTTGCGCAGCGCTATGCCCTGCCGCGCGATTTCCGGATATTGCGCCGCCACGGCGACGATGTTGCGCTGGTCGACTTCGGCGTCGAAGCCGAAAAGCAGATCGGGCGAGGACAGAAAGAAGAAATGCAGCGCGTGCGACTGCAATATCTGGCCGTAATGCATGAGCCGGCGCATCTTCTCGGCGCTCGGCGGCGGTGCGCCGACGACATGATCGAGCGCCTTGGCGGCGGCGATCTGATGCGACACCGGGCAGATGCCGCAAAGCCGCTGCACCATGACGGGCGCCTCCCAATAAGGGCGTCCCTGAATGAATTTCTCGAAGCCACGAAATTCGACGATGTGCAGCCGCGCCTGATGAACGCGGCCATCGTCGCCCAGCAGCAGAGTGATCTTGCCATGACCCTCGACGCGCGAAATCGGATCGATGGCGATGCGCCGCAGATTTCGCGGGTTCGCGGCTGTTTCCAGATCGAAAGCCATGGCGTCGCCTTAATCGAAATGACGGAGCGGATAAGGGAGACTCGGTGTCCTGCCCGCCAGGAGATCGGTCAAGAATTTCCAGATCGCGTCGCCCGAGGGCGGACATCCGTCGAGAAAATAATCCACCTGCACGACCTCGCGGATCGGACGCACCTTGTCGAGCAGGAGCGGCAGTTCCGGATCATTTGGGATTTGCGCGTGCTCAGCGTCGAGCGAGGGGCCGGTCTGATAGACCTCGATCAATATGTCCTGCAGGTCAAGATGATTGCGCTGCGCCGGCAGGCCGCCGTTGATCGCGCAGGCGCCGATGGCGACGAGAATTTTGCAGTTGTCGCGAAACTCGCGCAGCACGTGAACGTTCTCTGCGTTGCAGACGCCGCCCTCGATGAGTCCGATGTCGCAGGGTCCGCAATGCTTTATGTCGGTCAGCGGCGAGCGGTCGAACTCCACGAGTTCGACGAGATCGAGCAAGCGCTCGTCGATGTCGAGAAACGAGGTGTGGCAGCCAAAACAGCCCGCGAGCGATGTCGTCGCGATGCGCAATTTGGATTTGGAGGTCATTTGCTCTGCTCCTCATCCGCGAGATCGAGCACGCTGATCGGAGCCGCGTCATAGATCCGGGCGCCGATCGGAACCGCGAAGCCCTGGCGCTTATGCAGGATGACGCCAACGGGACAGATGTTCGCGGCGAGATCGCTCAAGGAAATGTCGGTGTCGCCGAGGCGCCCCGATTCGGCTTTCACGACGAGATGCTTGTCGATGCCGCGTTCGCTCAAAGCGAAGATATCCTTGCCATCGACATCGCGGCTCGCCCGCACGCAGAGTTCGCAGAAGATGCAGCGGTTGAAGTCGAGCAAAATGTCGGGATGCGAGGCGTCGACCGGGCGGTCGGGAAAGAAGCGGTTGTGGATCGGCGCGAGCAATTGCAGATCATAGGCGAGCGCCTGTAACTGGCAGTTGCCGCTTTTCTCGCAGGACGGACAAAAATGATTGCCCTCGGCGAACAGCATCGCCAGCAGTTCGCGTCGCGTGTCGAGAATCTCGGCGATTTCGCTTTCCGCCTCCAGCCCTTCGCGCGCCGGCGTCGCGCAGGCGGAGACATGTCTGTCGCCGATCTTGACGACGCATAGCTTGCAGCTTCCATGCGGTGGAAAGTGCTCGTACCAGCAAAGATGCGGGATGTAATGGCCGGCTTTTCGCGCGGCGGCGAGAACGGATTGACCGTCCTCGAAGGGGACTGGACGTCCATCCAGCAGAAAGGTCTTGCTCATGATCGCCGCTCCGGAAAATGCGCGGAGGCGTCGTCGCGTCCGGTGAGTTGGCGCGCGCGAGCCAGCGCCGCGTCGAGGCTGAAGGCCGGTCGAAACTCTTCGTGCGACATGCGCCGGTCGTACGCCGCGCGAAAATTGCGCAAGCCGTCGAGAACCGGATTGGCGGCGGCTTGTCCCAGGCCGCAATGGCTTGTCGTCTGAAGCACGTGATCGAGGCGTTCGATCTCGACCAGATCGAGCGGCGATCCATTCCCCTGGTGGAGCTTGTCGAGGCAATCGCGCAACAGCGCGGTCCCCACGCGGCAGGGCGTGCAGAAGCCGCAGCTTTCATGCGCGAAGAAATGCACGAAGTTGCGCGCGACCGCGAACATGTCGCGACTCCTATCGAACACCATCAAGGCGCCCGCCGTCGGCGCGTCCTCGAATGCGACGCGGCGCTGAAATTCATGCGGCGCCAGCGTTATTCCGGCGGCCCCGCTGAGCTGGACGGCCTGTGTATCCCTGGCGCCGCAGGCGCCCAGAACTTCCGTGATCGTCACGCCGAACGGAAATTCGTAAACGCCGGGCGCCGCGCAATCGCCGGAGACGGACAGCAGCTTCGTGCCGGTCGAGAGCTTCGTGCCTATTTGAGCGAACCATTCGCCGCCGCGCGCCGCGATCATCGTCACGAGCGCGAGCGTTTCGACATTGTTGACGCTGGTCGGCTGGCCCAAATAACCCAGCGTGACCGGGAATGGCGGGCGTATGCGCGGCGTGCCGCGCTTGCCTTCCAGCGATTCGATCAGCGCGCTTTCCTCGCCGCAGATATAGGCTCCGGCGCCGAGGTGAATCTCGATGTCGAAATCGAAACCGGCGACGTCGAGGATGGCGCCGCCAAGCAGTCCCTCCGCGTGCCGTCGCGCGCGCACTTGTTCGAGATGATCGCGCAGATAGCGATATTCGCCGCGCAAATAGAGGAAGCCCTTGCTGGCGCCGATAGCGAGGGCCGCGAGCGTCATGCCCTCGAACACGTGATCGGCGAAGCGGGTTAGCAACACGCGATCCTTGAACGTTCCGGGTTCGCCTTCGTCTGCGTTGCAAACGATGACGCGCCCGCCGCCATCGGGCGTCGGCGCCTGCTTGCAAAACTCCCACTTTTGCGCGGTCGAAAAGCCTGCGCCGCCGCGCCCGCGCAGATTGGCCGTCTTCACTTGCGCCAGCAACGCGTCGGCGCCAATCGCGACCGCGCGGCGCAGCCCTTCGCCAGGCGCGGGCTGGTCGCTCAGCAGAATGTCGCGACGGCGAATATTGTCCGCGACGCCGAAAAATTCCCTCGGCCAAGACTCGAGCGAAATCTGCTCGCGGATCAACTCGGCTAAGGCGTCGATGCGCTTCTCGTCGAGCCCGGTGATCGTCACTCCGTTCACCAAAGCGGACGGCCCCTGGTCGCCCATGCCGATGCAGGAGGTCGCGTCGACGCTGACCAGCCCGTCCTCGGAGAGCTTTCCGGGCTCGATCCACAGCCTTTCGCAAAGGCGCCGCATCAACGCCGGGGCGCCGTGCATCTCTTCGACGATATTGTCCGCGAACAGCACGCGATACCGCCCGACGGGGCGCGCATAAAGGAAACTGTAAAAGCCGACGACGCCCTCGACGCGCGCGCGCGACAGGCCGAGCGCCGCGGCGATGCGCGTGACGGCGCGCGGCGGCAGCCAGTCGAGACGCTCCTGCGCCCTGATCAGGATTTGCAGCAGGCGCGTCGAATCGGCGCCGTGTCGCGCCAGCGCGTCGTCCACGGCTTGGTCCAGATCGGTTATCGCGCAGGTCTGGGCGAGCTGAGACATTGGCCTATTTATCTCCTTCGCGGATGATACAGGTCATCGCCGCTAATATCGAGAGGCGCGACCCGCATTCCGTTCGTAGCGCCTGCATATGACACCGGCGCTTCGATTCTGTCGGGCTTGTTGCGGATTGCTCGTTCCTTGACCTCCGGCGCGGCTTCGGCTCCTCTGTCGGAAAACCCGGCGCGAAGACGCCGGGGCCGAGGAGACCGCCTTGCCCGAAACCAGCCTGCTGTCCCGCGCGAAAATTTTTATCGAGCCCGCCGACGCCGCGGCCGGGCAAAGACAGCTGGAGCGCGTGCTGGAGCGGGACGCGGACGGCGCGCTGGCGGCGGTTCTCGCCGAGCGCCCGCCCGCGCGAAAACTGCTGCTGGGCGTGTTCGGCTGCTCGCCCCATCTCGCCAATCTGGCGGCGCGCGATCCGGCGCGCTTGGCGCGTTTGCTGCTCGTGGCGCCCGAGGCCGTCGTCGCCCGGCTGATCGACGAAGCGCGAGTCTTCGAGCCGGCTGACGAAGCCACGCTGATGCGTCTTTTGCGCCTCGTCAAGCAAGAGGCGGCGCTGGTCGTCGCGCTCGCCGATCTCACGAAAGTCTGGGACACGATGACCGCGACGCGGGCGCTCACGCAAATCGCCGACGCGACGCTGCGCGCCGCCGTCGCCTTCACGCTGCGCGAGGCGAGCATCGCCGGAAAGCTGGAGCTGCTCGATCATCGCGCGCCCGAGCGCGGCTCGGGCTGGATTTTTTTAGGCATGGGCAAGCAGGGCGCCTATGAGCTGAATTATTCCTCCGACATCGATCTCGTCGTGTTGTTCGACCGGCAGCGCGCGCGCGTGACGCGGCCGGACGAGGACGTCGATCTCTTCTCGCGGCTCACGCGGCGGATCGTCAAAATCATGAGCGAGCACACCGCCGACGGCTATGTGTTTCGCACCGATTTGCGGCTGCGCCCCGACCCCGGCGCGACGCCGATCGCCATTCCGCTGGAGGCGGCCTATTCCTATTACGAAAGCATGGGCCAGAACTGGGAGCGCGCCGCCTTCATCAAGGCGCGGCCCGTCGCCGGCGATATCGAGGCCGGCGAGATTTTTCTCAAGGAGCTGGCGCCCTTCGTGTGGCGCAAATATTTCGATTTCGCGTCGATCGCCGATGTCCATTCGATCAAGCGGCAGATTCACGCGCATAAGGGCCATGGCGAAATTGCGATCAATGGTCACGACGTAAAATTAGGTCGCGGCGGCATTCGCGAAATCGAGTTTTTTGTCCAGACGCAACAGCTCATCGTCGGAGGCCGCGACAACAACCTGCGCGGGCGCGCGACGCTCGACATGCTGGAGCAATTGGCGGCGAGCGGCTGGATCGAAGGTTTGGCGCGCGACGAGTTGACCGACGCTTATCTGTTCTTGCGCGATGTCGAGCACCGCGTCCAGATGGTCGCCGACGAGCAAAAGCATTCGCTGCCGCAAAGCTCGGAGGGCGTCGCCGTCATCGCTGCTATGATGGGCTTTGGCGGTTACGACGATTTCGCGCGCGCCTTGCGGCAACGGTTAGAGACGGTTCAGGGCCATTACGCCAGATTGTTCGAAAGCGCGCCGCGTCTTTCCTCGAACACCGGCAATCTGGTGTTCACCGGCGACGAGGACGATCCCGAGACGCTGGACACGCTGGAGCGGTTAGGCTTCGCTCATCCCAAAACCGTCACGGAGGCCGTGCGCGGCTGGCATTTCGGGCGCTTTCCCGCGATGCGCTCGGCCGCGGCGCGCGAGCGCTTGACCGAATTGACGCCGGCGCTGCTCGAAGCCCTCGCCGCGACCGGCGACGCCGATCAGGCCTTTTTGGCTTTCGATAAATTCGTCAGCCATTTGCCAACCGGCGTGCAATTGTTCTCGCTTCTGGTCGCGCAGCCGCGCCTGCTCGAACTCATCGCCAAAATCATGGGCGCGGCGCCAAAGCTCGCGTTCACGCTCGCCCGGCGCCCGCGCGTGCTCGCCGCGCTGCTGGAGCCCGCCTTCTATCGGGACACGCCCGGCGCCGCGGAATTATCGGCGCGGCTCGCGGCGCAATTTGGCGAAGCGCGCTCCTATGAAGACGAACTCGACCGCGCGCGAATTTTTGGCCAGGAGCAGAAATTCCTGATCGGCGTGCGCCTGCTCACCGGCGCGCTGTCGGCGCAAGAGGCGGGGCGCGCCTATGCGCTGCTCGCGGAGGTGGTGATCGCGGGCCTCATGGAGCGGGTCGAAGCGGAGTTCGCCAAGGCGCATGGCCGCGTTCTCGGCGGCGCGGCGGCGGTGGTGGCCTTGGGAAAACTCGGCGGGCGCGAAATGACCGCCGCCTCCGATCTCGATCTGATGCTGCTCTACGGCGCCGATCCGAACGGCGAGTCCGTCGGCGGCGAGCGGAGCCTGCCGGCGTCTCAATATTATGCGCGATTGACGCAGCGGCTAATCGCGGCGCTATCGGCGCCGACCGCCGAGGGGTTGCTTTACGAGGTCGATTTTCGTCTGCGCCCGTCGGGCAACAAGGGGCCGATCGCGGTGCGGCTCGAAGCGTTTGACGATTATCAAATCAACGAGGCCTGGACCTGGGAACATATGGCGCTGACGCGCGCCCGGGTGGTGGCCGGACCGAAAAGCTTCGCCATGCGCGTGGATGCATCCATCCGGGCCGTTTTTGCGCGCCCATGCGCGAAAATGCGCGTGCGGGAAGACGTGTTGTCGATGCGCCGGTTGCTGGAAAAGGAGAAGCGCGCCGATGCGGCGTGGAATATCAAATATGTCGCCGGAGGGCAAGTAGATATTGAATTCATTACGCAATATCTGCTGCTCATCCATGGCGCCGAGCATCCGCTATGCCTGTCGACCTCGACCGTCGAGGCCTTGTGGCGATTGGCCGACGAAGGCCTGCTGGAGCCCGCCGCGGCGCGCGAGTTGATCGACGCGGCCACGCTTTATCAAGGGGTTACACAGATCTCGCGGCTCGCGGTCGACGAAGACTTCGATCCCGCAAAAGCGCCGCGCGCGCTGCGCGATTTGTTGTCGCGGACGACGGAAGACCAGGATATTCAACAGGTTGAAGCGCGTCTGGCGCGAACTCAGGCCCATGTGCGCGATATTTTCACGGCGATCGTCGGCGAATAATCGAGTTTCCATTTTTTGAACGCGCGGTTGACAACCGTCAAATCAGCGGGCTTAAGCATAGTTTCGCCCTAATCGTCCCGCACGACTTTTTTGGCCGTAGCGGCGGAACGCGCCGGCCAAACGCCAATTCATTCGGAGAACCTTATGTTATATGCCCTCAGGAATGCGCGCCACGACCATCGCGCCGCGCCCGAAGCCGTTGGTTTGACCCTCGGCCTGTGCGCCATTTTCGCGAGCGCGTTTTGCGTCCCGGCGCAGGCGAAGGTTCTCGCCAAGGTCAATGGCGTCGAGATCACCGACGATGACCTGAAGTTCGCGCTGGAGGATATTGGCGCCGGCATTCCGCGCCAGCTCGAGGGCAAGGCGCGCGAGACCTATCTCATCGACCTTCTCGTCGACGAGCAGCTCGTCGTGCAAAAGGCGCAGGCGGACAAGCTCTCGGAAACGCCGGAGTTCGCCAAGCGGCTCGGCTATCTGCGCGACAAGGCGCTGATGGAGACCTTGCTCGGCAAGGTCGCCAAGGACGCGGTGACGGACGCCGCGATCAAGGAAACCTACGACACCGCCGCCAAGGCCCAGAAGTCCGACACCGAATACCGCGCCCACCATATCCTCGTGGCGACCGAGGACGAGGCGAAGGCCGCGCAAAAGCGCATCAAGGGCGGCGAGGACTTCGCCAAGGTGGCCGCGGAGCTCTCCAAGGACCCGGGCGCGAAAGGCGGCGATCTCGGCTGGTTCACCAAGGATCGGATGGTCCCCGAATTCGGCGAGGCTGTCGGCAAAATGGAGCCGGGTCAGCTTTCCGACCCGGTGAAATCGCAATTCGGCTGGCACATCATCAAACTCGATGAAAAGCGGCCCAAGGTTTTCCCGCCGCTCGACCAAATTCGCGATCAGGTCGTGCGCTATGTGGAGCAGAAGGCGCAACGCGAGTTGCTGGTCAAGCTGCACGACGGCGCCAAGATCGAGCGCGCCGACGCGGCGCCGCCCGCCGCCAAGGACGCGCCAAAGGACGCCCCCAAGGACGCTTCGAAGGACGCCGCCAAGGACGCTCCCAAGACAGGCAAGGACGCCCCCAAAACCGAAAAGAAGTAAGGCTCGCCTGGTCCAGGGCGCGCCTCCGGGCCAATGCGGCTTTTCTCGTAATATGACGTTCAACGGGCGGCTCGCGCAATCTTGGATTGCGCGATCCGGGTTTGTTCGAGTAAGGGAGAGGTTCCCGATCCGTTCGGACGACGGGCGCATGGTCTTGGCGCATGATCCTGGCGCATGGTCGAGCGACGGCAGGGGCCGAGCAAATTGTCAATCCGGGCGCCGATTTTCGCGCGCCCGGCGCCGACCGTGTCGGCATGCCGCACACGAAGCTTTAAGGAAGTTTTCAAAATGGCCAAGGCCGCACCTATTTCGCCGCTTGCTCCCAAAACGACCCCCGAAATTCCGCCGATCGACGGCGTGCGCTTCGCCGCCGGCGCCGCCGGCGTGCGCTACAAGGGGCGCACCGACGTGATGCTGGCGCTGCTCGACGAAGGAACGCGCGTCGCGGGGGTGTTCACCAAATCGAAATGCCCTTCGGCTCCGGTCGATTGGTGCCGGGCGCGCGTCGAGGGCGGCAAGGCCCGCGCGCTGCTCGTCAATTCCGGCAACGCCAACGCCTTCACCGGCAAGACCGGCAAGGACGCCGTGAAGCTTTCCGCCAAGCTCGCCGCGGCGGCGACGGGAGCCCCCGAGCGGCAGATTTTTCTCGCTTCGACCGGCGTCATCGGCGAACCGCTCGACGCCTCGAAATTCGAGGCGGTGTTGCCCAAGCTCGCGCGGGAGGCCAGCGCCGACGCATGGCTCGACGCGGCCCGCGCGATCATGACAACCGACACCTATCCGAAGCTCTCGACCCGCGTGGCGCTGATCGATGGGGTCGAGGTTCGCATCGCCGGCTTCGCCAAGGGCGCGGGGATGATCGCGCCGGATATGGCGACCATGCTGGCCTTTGTCTTCACCGACGCGGCGATTGGCGCCGACGCCTTGCAGACGCTGCTGTCGCGATCGGTGCGGGGCTCGTTCAACGCGATCACCGTCGACAGCGACACCTCGACGTCGGATACGCTGCTGCTGTTCGCCACGGGCGCCGCCGCGGCGCGCGGCGCGCCCGACATCGAGAGGGCCAACGACCGCCGGTTGGACGCGTTCCGCGCGGCGCTCGACGAGGTGCTGCTCGATCTCGCGCACCAGGTGGTCAGGGACGGCGAGGGCGCGCGCAAATTCGTCGAGATCGTCGTCGACGGCGCCGAGAACGACCGCGCCGCCAAGCGTATCGCGCTCTCCATCGCCAATTCGCCGCTGGTGAAGACAGCGATCGCCGGCGAGGACGCCAATTGGGGCCGCGTCGTGATGGCGGTCGGCAAGGCCGGCGAACAGGCCGACCGCGACAGGCTGTCGATCTGGTTCGGCGGGGTGCGCGTCGCGCATAAGGGGCTGCGCGATAATGGTTACGACGAGGCGGCGGTGTCGGAGATCATGAAGCGCGACGAAATCGCGCTGCGCGTCGACCTCGGCATTGGCCTTGGGTCGGCCAAGGTGTGGACCTGCGACCTCACCAAGGAATATGTCGCGATCAACGGCGATTACCGTAGCTAGTCATTAGGCTCTTTGTGGACTTTGTGTTCTTCGTGGTGAAAACAACCACGAAGAACACAAAGGTCACGAAGATGGATAAGCATTAGATTTCAATATTGGCGGGAGTTCGCGCGCGCCGCGCGGAGGAGCGTTCCCCCCGCGCCGCGCCAATTCGATTAGCGGGACTGAACCCCAGGCGCCCCGCCGGACGCATAGGACGACCGCGGCGTGTCGACGCCCGTTGGCGCCCCGCCTTTTTCCGGCGTGCCAAGGTCGTATTTCAAGCCGATGAAATAGGTCCGCTCCGGATAGGGGTTCGGGTTCACGAGATATTTGTAGTTGCCGATATTGTCGATGCCGATCGTGGCGGTCCAGTTTGGCGCGAATCTGTAATTCGCCTTGGCGTCGAACACGAGATAGGAGCTGTCCGTCGTGCCGTAATTGTCGTGGTTGAAGTCGGTGTTGGCGGCGCTGACGAAGGATCCGGTCGCGTAGCGCATGCCGCCGGCGATCGACCACTCATTGGTCGGAGCGTAAACGGCGGTCGCTCGGATGCGAATGCGGGGAATGCGCGGAACCTGCATGCCTTGGTACCACGGATCCCACATATCGCTCAATATTCTCGAATCGGTGAAGGTCACGTTGCCGTTGAAGTTTAGGCCATGCCAGTAGATGTCCGTCATTTTTATGGCGGCTTCGATGCCGCGGATGCGAACCTTGTCGAGATTCGACTGCTGCGTAACGTAGACGCCCGTCGTGTCCGCCGTCTGCGAGAGAATGAAGTTCCAGCGATCGTCCTCGAACAGGCTGATGCGCGGCACGGCGAGCCCGACATTGCCGCCGAAGGCGTTACGCCAATGATATTCGCCGGTCAGATCGTAATAGGTCGAGACTTCCGGTTGGAGATAGGGGTTGTTGACGGTGATGGAATTGGAGCCGGGATTGCTGAGCGCCTGGAACAGTTCGGTGACCGTCGGGAAACGATAGTTTCGCGCGATCGAACCGCGCACCACGAAATCCGGAGTGACCTCATATTCGAGCGCGCCCTTGGGCTCGAACGCCCCCTTGTACGACTCCGGGGAATAGAGCACCGCCTTGCCGAGCGCGTTGTTTGTGCCGTCGAAGGCGGTCCAGAAATCGCCGCGCGCGCCCAGGGTCAGTCTCCACTGTGGCAGGAATTTCCACTCGTCCTGCCCATAGACGGACTTGGTGTTCGTTTTGCCGTAACTGATCGACTGGATAGAGTCATAGTAGTTCGAGGTCGCCACGACCGTGTTGGTCTGCACGCTGTTCAATGAATACAAGTCGTCGTGCAGGCCGAAGGAGATGATATGCCTGCCGAAGAGATCGTAGTCCGGGCGATAAATGAAGCGTGCGTCGCCCGTGCGCCAGAAATTCCCGCCCTGATTGGTGTTGGAGCCCGCCGGATTGATGCTGTAAGTCGGTAGGAGAGGATTTGAGGTGGCGGTTGGAGTGAAGCCATAGCCCACGTATGAGTTGGTGTAGTCTCTCAGGAAGTTATATTGCGTCCCCACCAAATCGTAATCGAACAGGCCTTTTGTGTCGCTCCTGAGTTCCGCCGCATTCATCAAATGCGAGGCGTTGGAATGGCTGGGCTCGAGGCCGGCCACCGCATAGTCGCCATATGGACCCAAGCCGATCTCGGATTTCTTGCCCACCTGATAGATTGGACTACCTTGCGCCGTGGTCATGTACGGGTCGACATAGGTGTTGTCCACCAGCGACCAGAAGCCCGTCTGCCAAGTCAAGCGAGACGTCGGCGTGATGTCGTAGGCGAGTTTAACTTTCGCCATATGCTGTTCGTTATGGTCGGCGCCCGCGGCGCCGGCGATGAGATTCTGATTGCCATTCTGATCGGCGGCGAAAACGCCGCCAAACGCCGCGATGGCCTTGTTCGAGCCGAGCGAGGTGTTGACGAGATTGTTGGAAAATGTCTGGGATTGACCCTGCGCGTCCAGCCGGTCGTAACTGACCCAGTAGGAAAACTGATTGATGCGGTCGCCGATGAGGATGTTCATGTCCCCGGCGATATCGGTCTGTTGGGTTTGGAACCAGGTGAAGTTCTGGCCACCGGCATTGCCCGAGGCGTGCACCTCGAAATGATCGGGCATGTGGGTCGTGACGATAAACACGCCGGAGATCGAATTGCCGCCATACAGCGCGGACAGCGGTCCTTCGATCACGTCGATGCGCTCGATTTCGGCGGGCGAAATCATGCCCCAGCGCGGCGGATAGGCGTAACTGTTGCCGAGGTAGTTCGAAAGCAGCACGCCATCCTCGTAAAGTATTGTTCGCGCGCTGTCCTGCGGATTGTTGACGCGTCCCTCGATGGTCGCGTTGCGGTCGCCGATGAAGCGTTCGCGCACGAGCACGCTGGGGAGATATTTGAACGTCTCCGCCGTCGTCATGACGTTGACGGTCTGGTCGATCTCCTCTTTCGTTTGAGAGGCGACGACGGCGACGTGGTTAACGCTCTCGGGAACCCGCGATTCGCTGAAGGGCTTGGCTGGGGCCGCCGGCGGGGGCGAGTCGATCGGCGCGGCGGCGGGGCCCGGCGTCGCCGCGCCGACGTCGATCGCGGGCAGCGCTTCCTGCGCATTGCCCGCGGCGGAAAAGGCGAAAGCGAGGGCGCAGATCGACACGCCGGTCAAGAGATTGAATTGACGCATGTTGAATTCCTCCGGAGACGCCGTCGAGGCGCCGGTCACGGCTTGCCGCCTCCCTAAAGCGCGCGCGCGAAGGAGATCGGAGAGACCGATTATTTTTGTTGCGGATGTTGGGGAGAGATCGCGGCGCGGTCGCTATCCGGCGTGACGCGCTTAATTGGCGCCTGACGCGTCGGAAAATTAGGAGATCGGCGGCGCTCGGGGCTGCTGCGTTCGCTGGCTTAACGCGGCCGGCGCGCGGTTGAATTCGCGATCGAGATCAAACGGCGCGGCGTGGTCGAACGCCACGCGGTAATAGCTCGTTACAACCGCCAAAGCCGCGGCGGCGGCGGCGCATAATTGGCACGACACGCAATCGTGCTGACCGTGGTGGCCGCCATGCGCGGGCGCTGTTTGATGAACGCTCGATTCTGTCAGCGCGCAGTCCGCCGAAACGCCGGGCACGCCGGGGTGTGTTCCGGCGAACGTCATCCCGCCCGCCGCGGTCTGCATGACCAGCGCCAGAAGGAACAGCAGCGACCGGAGCGACAAACGCCTCATTGGGGGCCTCTGGGGAGGAAGATTCTCTCCCAACTAAGGCGCGATGTTAATTGCGGACAATGGGGCGGGCAATCTCCAATAAGTCCCGCATTTCATTTTCTCTTAAGGTGTATCAATTTTGCAACAACGCGAATCAGGGCTCAAAAGCCCCCGAATTCCAGGGAATAACCGGCGGCTCTTCCATCCCCGCCTCTTGGGTGGGACGAGCGCGCCGGGGTGCTGGTCTCGCGAGGCGAAACGCCTGGTTACTTCACGTCGAGCAGTTCCACGTCGAAGATTAGCGTCGCGTTCGGCGGAATGACGCCGCCGGCGCCGCGCGCGCCATAGCCCAGTTCCGCCGGGATGATCAGCGTGCGCTTGCCGCCGACCTTCATCGTGGCGACGCCCTCGTCCCAACCGGGGATCACCTGGCCCTGGCCGATGGTGAAGGAGAAGGGCTGTCCGCGATCGAGAGAGCTGTCGAACTTCTTGCCCTTGGCGCCGTTGGTGTAGAGCCAGCCGGTGTAATGCATCACGCAGGTCTGGCCGGTTTTCGGCGTCGCGCCGGCGCCGACCTTCGTGTCGATGATTTTCAGGCCGCTCAATGTCGTCGTCGCCTTGCTTTCGTCGAGCGCCAACGCGGGGCGGGGGGCGGCGGCCAAAGCCGCGGCGAGCGCGAGGCCCGCGAGGGCGGCGGCGCGTGAAAGGGCTTTCATCGAGCTTCTCCTTGATTTGGAAACGCGGGTTTCGCGTCGGTTTGGTCCGGGCCTATCTCACGCCAGCAGGCCGTTGTCGCGGGCGAGCTGGAGCAGATCCTTTTGCGGGCGCGCGCCGAAATGCGAAATGACTTCCGCCGCCGCGAGGGCGCCAAGCGCCGCGCTTTTATCGTGCGGGAGATCCCGCGTGAAACCGGCCAGAAAACCCGCCGCGAACAGATCGCCGGCTCCCGTCGTGTCGACGACCGTCTCGACCGGAAAGGCCGGCGCGGAAATGACGCTCGCCCCTTGCACGACGACGGCCCCTTGCGCCGAACGGGTGACCACGCCAAGCAGATTGGCCTCGCCTTGCAGCTCCTTCAAGGCCGTGTCGAAATCGGCGGTTTGATACAGCGCATGCGCTTCGCTCTCGTTGGCGAACAGAATATCCACCACGCCGTCGCGAATCAGCCCGAGGAATTCGTCGCGATAGCGATCGACGCAAAAGGCGTCGGACAGGCTGAGCGCGACCTTGCGGCCATGGGTGCGGCTAATCTTGGCGGCCTTTAGAAAGGCGGACTTGGCGTCCGGCGGGTCCCAAAGATAGCCCTCCATATAGAGAACCTTGGCGCTGGCCGCGAGGGAGTCGTCGATGTCATCAGGCCCGAGCGCCTGACAGGCGCCCAGAAAAGTGTTCATCGTGCGCTGGCCGTCCGGCGTGACGAAAATCAGACAGCGCGCCGTCGCCGCGCCGTCGCCCGCGCAAGGCGTGTCGAAACCGACGCCGGCCTTGCGGATGTCATGCGCGAATTCGCGGCCGGCGTCGTCGTCCTTCACCTTGCCGACGAAGGCCGCGGCGCGTCCGAAACTAGCGAGACCCGCCATGGTGTTGGCGGCGGAGCCGCCCGAGACGACGGTCGTCGGCCCCATCAGCGCGTAAAGCTCGCCGGAGCGCTTTTCGTCGACGAGCTGCATCGCGCCCTTGTGCAGACCGGCCGCGACCAGTGCGTCGTCCTCGGCGCTGGAGAGAACATCGACAATCGCATTGCCGATGCCGAGAACGTCGATCGTCTTGGACATAAGGAAACTTCCGCCTTTGGGAGAAACAAATCGCGACGGTTCCTAGCATCGCGCGGCGCGAATAAATAGAGGCGCCGGCCGATCTGGCGGGCGCCCCATGAATTTTCGCCGGGTCGGCGGGGTCGATCAGTCCGACGTTAGACGGACGCCGACGCGCACCTCTTGCGACACCAGCTCCTTGGTGACGCCCGGCGCCAGCGTCAGCATGCTTGGCAGGCTGGTGTAGCTGCCGGCGTCCAACAAGCGATAGTGCACGTCGATCTTCAAGTTCTGACTAATGTCGTAGCTGACGCCGGCCATCAGATTCCAGGAGAATTTCCAGGTGACCTTTTTGACGTATTGGTTTGGATTGATCTGCGTCCACGCGAAAGCGCGCGGAGGCGTGACAACGTTCGGGACGAATGTTTGCGTCGGGGAGCCGGCGGGGCCGGGATTGATGATGGGAATCGTATTGAAGGGGTTCTGGACCCACTGTAGAGGCACGCCCGATTGGCCGAGATTTGGAGCCCAGGGCAGGCCGTTCGCGGTGCTGTTATAGGTTACGGCGCTGGACGATTGCAGATAAGAGAAGCCTATGCCGGCGCCCACATAGGGCGTGAAGCCCCACCAATGACCGAGATCAAGGTAGGCGTTGAACATCGGCGTGGTGCGATTGAGATGGGCGGTGACGTAGGGCGTGCAGGTCTCGTTGGGGTTGTATAGGAAGCCCGCCGCGCCCCCAGGGCTGGCCACATTCGCGTTGCCCGCCGGATAGTCAAGAATAGTGCCCGACGGACACCATATCGGCGCTTGCGCGGAACTTGGACGGAACACCGCGCGGTCGATCTCGAAATCCGTGCGCAGCCAGCTGTTATATTGATAGCCAAAGCCGATCCCGCCGGAGGCGGCGCCGGTCCGGCCCAGGTTATTGGCGAAATCGGCGACGACGGCCGGAATGGGCATGTTCGAATAGCCGACGTCGCCGCGCAGATACCAGCCCGTGCCGAATTCGACGGGCTGATCGAGGGGAGGGGGGGCCGGCAACGGCGACGCAAATGGCATGTCGGCGGCGGTCGCGGCCGAAACACACAAGGCGCCCAAGGTCGCCATAAGAGCGGTCGCGCGGGCGCGGGAAATTAGTGAAGCCATTTGCTCTCGTCCTTGCTTCGCGCCGGCCGGACACATCGGGGTCTCGGCGCGGGAGTGAAGCTAAGATGAGCGATTATGCTTAATGGCCGCTTAATTTAAGAACATGCTTTCCATGAAGTTTACAGCGCGACGAAAGCCTCGCCGCGCGTTCCAAAATGGGACGAAAACCCCGAGCGCGGCCGCGCCGGCGAGGCCGACGCGAGACGCTTGGGATTTGCTTCGCGTCAATGCATGAGCGTCGCGAAAATAAAATCGATCACGATCGCGATGGTCGCGGCGAAGGCGAAGGCGGGTATGGTCCTCAAGCCCGCGTGCCGAAAGATGAAGGCGAAGGAGAACACCAGCCATAAAACGATGGGAAACAGCAGGAAGTTCACCAGCCTTTGTGTCGGCAAGGGCGGCGGCAGCGCGACCGCGAAAACGAAGTGCAGAATGATCGAGACGAGAGCGATGAAGGCGCCGACCCCGGCGAGAGCGGTGATCGTCTGGATGGTCTTGTCGCGGCGCTTGTAGAGTTCGAGGACGCCCACCGTCCCGGCACCCACCACGACGGCGCTGGAAACGCCGAAAAGCAGAGCCGGCATGGGCTCGTGATCGAGCAAATGCACGGCCGCCTGTCCGGCGGCGTAAGCCACGAGGCAGCCGCCCATCAGCTTCGTGCTGATCGGCAACAGGCCCTGTCCGGATTCAAGCGCGACGATGTCGTAAAAAACCTTGATTGTCGAAGCCTCCCAGGAGGCTTTTAGGCGGTCGAAGGCCATGGTGCTCGCTCGATTGTTTGCGCGCGCCGTGCTTCCTCGACGCGCGGGCACGCCGACGAAGCAAAGCGCTGGTTACAGAAAGGCCATTTCCTCGCGCTCGCGAGGAACCCGCCGCGACATGGCCGATTGGCGCCTCCATATCACGCTTTTTCGCCGCGCGGAAAGCGGACAGATAAAAGCGCCGCGCCGCCCTCGGTTATGGCAAACGCGCGCTCCACTCCTCGCGGGCGATCACTTCGACAATGCGCCGGGCCGCTTGGGCCCAGGTCGCGCGCGAGACTTGCGCGGGATCGGCCCCGATCCTCCCGGCCAGGAAGTCCTTTACGCAATCCGCCAGCGCGCGCGGGTCATTGACGCGAAAATAGATCGCGCCGGCGCCGCCGACTTCGCGGAAAACGGGGATATCGCTGCACAGAACCGCGCGGCCGCGCCATGCCGCCTCCACGATGGGCAGGCCAAACCCTTCCGCGAAGGAGGGAAGAACGAGCGCGCGGGCATGCTCGTAAAGAAAGGCGAGTTCGTCGTCCCCGACATCGTCGAACCAGAACAGCTGGCGCCCCAGTTCCGGATGATTCGCGATCTCCGCGACAACAGCCTCGTCGAGCCAGCCGCGCCTTCCCACGAAAAGCAGCCTCGCGTCGACGCCCTCGCGCCAAAGACCGTCGAACGCCCGCAGCGCCACGCGCTGGCCCTTTCGCGGCTCGATGGTCGAAACGCACAGGAATAGCGGCGACGGGCCGGCCGCGGCGTCGCGGATTTTCGCGCGCGGCTCTCGCGTCCCCGCGGGCGCTATATCGCAGCCGCAATGAAACCAGCCGATCTTGAGGCCGCGCCTGTGGGGCAGCGCGCGGCTCTCGACAAAGGCGGCGAGTTCTTCCGCGACCGTGCGCGATATCGCGAGAAAGCCGTCGCTCTCGACCAGCGCCTTGCGCAGCCACGCATCGTACAGCGGCACGGTGACGTCGTGGCAGGCGTGCGGATGCAACTCGGGGATTAGATCGAAGACGCAGGAAATGATTTCGCCGCCCTGTTCGCGGATGCGCGCGAACGAAGGCGCGAGTTCGTCGAAGGCGTTCCAACTGTCGGACAGCATCAAGAAGCGGTCGCCCGGACAAGGCTCGATTTGTTCGTCAGGTCCGCGCGAAGGCGCGCCGGCGAGCGTCGCGGCGTATTCATGCGCGCTGTAAAGGCGGCCGTCCACGCCACGCACCGCCAGCGTCGGAATCTCATAGCTCTCGCCGCCGTAAAGCGCTTGAACGACCTTTTTGACGACGCGCTGAATGCCGGTGCCGGCGTCGCGCTTGATCACGCCGGTCACGTCGACCAGCAGGCGCGCCGGCGGGACGCTCGCCTTGGATGGGGCCGCGGCGGTCGACGAAACGGCGATGGCGACAGGCGGAGGCGGCGCCGGCGGGACGAAGCGCCGCCACGCGGCGGTCACGGCGTCGACCAGCCGCGCCTCGATCCGGCGCAGCGGCTTGAACACGTGCCAGGCGGCCGAATAGACGATCTTGTCGCGTTCGCGGACCAGTTGCGACAATTCCGCGCGCAGGTAATCGAGCTGATAGTCGAGCAGCCTGATCCGCTCGTCCTCCGCTTCGTCCCGCTGCGGCGCTTTCTCGGTCATCGGCCGCCGCTTTCGACCCCGCGCCAATAATCGAGCAGCGATTGCAGCATATCGTCGATCGTATGCCGCTGGCGCCAACCGGTGGTTTCGCGCAGCTTCGTCGCGTCGCAGGCGATGGTCGGGATGTCGACCGCCGAGGGGCGCAGCAGCGCGGGGTCGACTTGCGTTTCGAACGGTCTTGTCGCGCGCGCGCGCAAGCGATCCAGCAGGTCGCCGATGGTGTGCGGCTGGCCGGAGGCGATGTTGAAGACGCTCACGCGATCCGGCAGTTCGGGCGCCTTCGCGATTAGAGCCCGATAGGCCGCGACGACATCGCGCACATCGAGGAAATCGCGGGCTTTCGAAAGGTCGCCGACCCGCAGCTCCGGCTCCTTGCGTCCAGCTTCGATCGCGGCGATCTGCGCGGCGAAGGAGGACAGCACAAAGCTCTTTTCGCTCTGGCGCGGCCCGGAATGATTGACGGGACGCGCGATCACGAGGCGCGATCGCGGCCCCAGCACATCCGCCAGCGCTCCCTCGGCCGCGATTTTCGATCGCCCATAGGCGTCGAGCGGTCGCGGCGGCGCGTCTTCGGCGGCCATGCCGTCGTTGAGGCTCGCGCCATAGACCGAAACGCTGGAGGCGAACAGCGCCAAAGTCTCGGGGGCGTGACGGGCGAGCGCGCTCGCCAGATTGAAGCTGCCGAAAAAATTCGCGCGCCAGGTTTGTTCGGCGGCGTCCAGCGCCCTGCCGATCGACGCCTGTCCGGCGAGATGCACGACGAGATCGGGGCGCAGCGACGCGACGATGTCGTCGATCGCGCCGGCGTCGAGCAGATCGCCGGCGACCGGCGTCCAGGCCGAATCCGCGGTGGCGGGCGAGTCGTGCAGCGTAAGCAGCGCGCGCCGCGCTCGCGGATAATCCGCCGCCAACAGCGGAGCGATATACGAGCCGACGAAACCCGCGCCGCCCGTCAATAAGATACGCTCGAAAACCGCCATTGAGACTCCCGCGGCGAAGTTTCGCCAGCCCTATCGCCAAACCCTCGATGGATCGGACGCTCGATCCCTAGCGCGCCTTCCGCTCGGATGAAGTCGTCCGAGCGGAAGGAGATCACGCAAAATCAAATTGCTGGAGCAAGTTCTGATCGCAACGGTCTGTCAACTTTCGCGAAACTCGCTCTAGCGTCAATCGGCGGTTCTCCCCGCCACTCGATCGAGGTCGGCGTCGACCATCTCCTTGATCAGCGCGTCGAGCGGGATTCGCGGCTCCCAACCCAGCGTCTTTCGCGCCTTGGAGGAGTCGCCGAGCAACACCTCCACCTCGCCGGGGCGATAGAAGGCCGGATCGATGACGACATATTTCTCCATCTCGAGTCCGACATGTTCGAAGGCGATGCGGCACATGTCGCGCACCGTCGTCGTCACGCCGGTCGCGACGACATAGTCGTCGGGCTTTTCTTGCTGCAGCATCAGCCACATCGCGCGCACATAATCCTTGGCGTGGCCCCAATCGCGCTTCGCGTCGATGTTGCCGAGCCGCAGTTCGTCGGCCAGGCCGAGCTTTATGCGCGCGACGCCGTTGGAGACCTTGCGCGTGACGAATTCGACGCCGCGCAGCGGACTCTCGTGATTGAACAGGATGCCGGAAGAGGCATGCAGGCCGAAGCTCTCGCGATAGTTCACGGTGATCCAGTGGCCATAGAGCTTCGCCACGGCGTAGGGAGAGCGTGGATAGAACGGCGTCGATTCACTTTGCAGGGGCTCCTGGATGAGCCCGTACATTTCGGAGGATGAAGCCTGATAGAAGCGCGCCTTGGGCGCTTCGAGGCGCATCGCCTCGAGCATGTTCGTCACGCCGACGGCGGTGACATTGGCGGTCAAAATCGGCTGGCGCCATGAGGACGCGACAAAGGACTGCGCGGCGAGATTATAGATTTCGTCCGGCTGAACTTCCTGCACGATGCGCAGTAGGCTGGAAAGATCCGCGAGATCGCCGTCGTGCAAACGCACCTTTTCGGCGACGCCAAGCCAGCGCAGGCGATGATCCTCGACCCCGCGATGCGACGAGCGGCGGATCACGCCGTGAACCTCATAGCCTTCGTTCAGCAGCAACTGCGCCAAATAAGCGCCATCCTGGCCCGTAATTCCCGTCAGCAAGGCCTGCTTCGTCATTAACTTACCCCGTTATGTCGGCCAACACGCTTCAATCGGCGTTCCGACGCGAAAGCCTAGCGCAGGTCTGGAGGCGATAGGCCGCGCCCCGGCGGATTTCAATCAAGAGCCGATCGCGCGCCCGCCCTTGCAGCGCAATGATCTTTGGCAGGCGAACCTTTTGCTTTATCGGGACATACAAAAACGCCGGTTGCCTGGCAAGTGAGAGCCGGGTCTTTAGCCCTGGGGCGCGGCAATGCGCCGGAGCGCCAAATCGCCGATCCGGCGGGAGTTTGCGACGCGGAGGCGGTTCAGGACGCCTTGGGGGGCACGACGCCGCCGGGGGTCGCCTTGTCGATTGCCGTGGGGAGGTGCTCGGCCCGATATTCGGCGGCCTTGTCGACGGGAATGCCGGTCGAGGCGGCGAGTTCCTTGAGCTTTTCGGAGCCGAGCGCCTTCTTGATGTCCTCGGCGCTGATCGGCAGATTGCTGCCGTTGCCAATCCAGGATTTGACCTGCGCGCCGTAGCCGGTCTTCTCGAGTTCGGCGATGACGCCGTCAATGCCGCCGTGCTTCTCGACGTAACCCTTCACCAGCGACAAAGCCTCGGCGCCGATCACGCCGCCCAAAATACCATCAAGCAAACCCATGTCGTTCTCCTTATGCAACAAGCAGCGCGTCTCGGCGCGGCCGCGCTCAGTTAAGCAGCTTGCCGCGAAGGATCAATGGCGCCGCCCTCGCGTCCGCGACGGAAAAACTCGCGACGACCGCTATTGGTTGCAGCTACGCTGTTCGATCAACGGGTTGCCGGACTTCGCGCACCATCGCAAAATATCGCTCCAGATTTCCTCGGCGGTTTCGGCGTACCAGAGAAGCTCGCGGTCCTCGGGGTCGATGACGCCCTCGGAAACGAGAAAATCAAGATCTAATGCGCGCCGCCAATAGCGCTCGCCGACGAGAATGATCGGCATCGGCGCGATCTTGCGGGTCTGCGCCAGCGTCAATGTCTCGAACAGCTCGTCCATGGTTCCAAAGCCGCCGGGGAAGGCGACCAATGCGCGNNTCATGCGGCAAGGTGATGTTCAGGCCGACGCTCATGGCGCCCGCGTCGAGCGCGCCGCGATTGGCGGCCTCCATGATGCCGGGCCCGCCGCCGGTGATGATCGCCAGCCGGCCGCCGTTCGCCATGGGCGGGGCGGCGCCGACCAGCGCGCCGAACTCCCGCGCGATGTCATAATATATTGATTTATCGGAAATTCTTTGGCTGATCGCCGCTTCCTGGGCCAGCGCCGCGTCATCGGGTCGCGCGGCCAAGGCGCATTGCGCCGCCAGCAGCCGCGCCGCCGCCGCCGAGGGTTCGACCAGGCGCGTGGAGCCGAACACCACGATCGTATCCGTGACGCCATGACTCCGCAACTGTAGCTCGGCCTTGAGATAATCCAGTTCGAGTCGCGGGCCGCGGGCGTCTCCGCTGGCGAGGAAATCAATATCCGCGCCGGCTTCCCGATAGGCCGGGCCGTCGAGCAGCGCGCGGACCCGGGCGATGGCCGACGGGTCCTCGACCTCCGGTTTGGGCCGGCATCCCGGCAGGGGCTCCCGCCGCCGGACAGGGTGCGGCGGCGAGGGGATGCGCCTTTCCCCGCCATGCTCCTTTTTCTCTTCCATGGTCTTTGGTCCCTCCGCCCGACGCCTTCCTTTATTTCCATTGCGGGCCGGCGTATATGGGCCGCGATGGCCCGGCGGGCGGGCGGCAAGGACGAGATAGGGACGACGGGGCGGTTTCAATGGCGGGACATAGTCAGTTCAAGAACATTATGCATAAGAAGGGCAAGCAGGACGCGATCCGCTCGAAGCTCTTCGGCAAATTAGCCCGTGAAATCACCGTCGCGGCCAAAATGGGCTTGCCCGATCCCAATATGAACGCGCGTCTGCGCGCCGCCGTGCTGGCCGCCCGGGCCGAAAACATGCCCAAGGACAATATCGAGCGCGCGATCAAGAAAGCCTCGGGCGCCGACGCCGAGAACTACGACGAGGTGCGTTACGAAGGCTACGCGCCGGGCGGCGTCGCGATCATCATCGAGGCCCTGACCGACAATCGCAACCGCACGGCGGGCGAGGTACGCTCCTATTTCACCAAGGCTGGCGGCGCCCTCGCGGAAACCGGGGCGGTGTCCTTCATGTTCGATCGGGTGGGGCTCGTGGAGTTCGATCGCAAGGTCGCTTCGGAAGACGCCATCATGGAGGCGGCGCTCGAGGCCGGGGCGGACGATGTGTCCTCCAGCGAGGACTCGCACGAGGTCATCACCTCGCTCGAAGGTCTGCGCGACGTGGCCAAGGCGTTGGAGGCGAAATTCGGCGACTCGAAGAAAGCCGCGCTGACCTGGCGTCCGCAAAACATGATCGCGGTCGATGACGAGGCCGGCGAGAAAATTCTGAAGCTGATCGGATCGCTCGAGGATAACGACGACGTGCAGAACGTCTATGTGAACGCCGAGTTTTCGGACGCGCTGGTCGCGAAAATGTCAGGCTAGTCCGATTGGCGCGAGCGCGTTTTCATGCCCGCGTAACGTTCACAAGGCGCCGAGGACCACGGCGCCCGCGAACACAAAAGCGGCCGCCACCGCGCAGAGACCGAGCGTCAAACTGTTGATCATTCTCAACTCCCCTTGTTTTCATGCGCGTCGTCGCTTCGCGACAGGGTAGTTAAAGCAATCCTAATGCCGCGCGCCGCGAGTCCGCCCCGTTTTGAAACGCCGGCGAATTTGCTAGGGGCGGAGCGAGTTGTTTCTTGAAAGGCGAGGCCATCGCATGAACGTCGCGGACCGCGTGGACGACTTTATCCCCCGGCTCGAAAGCGCCGCCGGGGCGACCGAGACCGCGCTCGACGCGCTGCTGGCGCCGGCGGCGCTCGAAGGCGAGATCTCGCGGCCCGCCCGCCTGCTGGAGGCCATGCGCTATGCGACGCTGGGCGGCGGCAAGAGGCTGCGGCCCTTTCTGGTCATCGAATCGGCCCGGCTTTTCGGCGTTGCCGGCGACGGCCCGCTTCGAACGGCTTGCGCGCTGGAGATGATCCATTGCTACTCGCTCGTGCATGACGATCTGCCGGCGATGGACGACGACGATCTGCGGCGAGGACGACCGACCGCGCATAAGGCTTTTGACGAAGCCACCGCCATTCTGGCCGGCGACGGACTGCTGACTTACGCCTTCGACGTGCTCGCCGATCCCGCGACGCATGCCGATCCGGCAGTTCGCGCGGCCCTGGTGCTGGCGCTGGCCCGCGCCGCCGGACTTGGCGGGATGGTTGGCGGGCAGGCGCTGGATCTCGCCGCCGAAACCGCCGGCCGGCCCCTGGCGCAGGACGAAATCCTCACCCTTCAGGCGATGAAGACCGGCGCGCTGCTGCGCTTCGCCGTCGACGCCGGCGCCATTTTGGGGAAAGCCGACGCCGCCCAGGCGCGGGCGCTGTCGCGCTATGGCTCCGCGCTCGGCGCGGCCTTTCAGGTCGCCGACGATATTCTGGACGCGGCGGGCGACACGGCGGTGCTCGGCAAACGCGCCGGCAAGGACGCCGAACGCGGCAAGGCGACGCTGGTCGGGCTGCTGGGGCTCGACGCCGCCCGCGGCCGCCGCGATTCGCTGGTCGAAGAGGCGATTGCCGCGCTCGACGAGACGGGATTAGGAGCGGCGACCGGGACGCTGAAGGAGGCGGCGCGCTTCGTCGCCTGGCGCAACAACTGATCGGACAGGCCATGACGGACCAGCCGCGCCACGACCGGCGCGAAAGAAAATCGGCGCTGCTGAAGCCGTTTCGCGTCATCAGGGCGCGGCCGCGCCTGCTCGTTTGCGCTCTGTTGGGCTTCGCTGTCGGCCTGGTCTTGCCGGAGTATATGCGCGCCGCGACGCGCGCGCTTATCGCCTGGAATATCGCGGTTCTTTCATATCTTGTCGCCGCGGCGCATCTCGTCGCCCAGTCCGATCACGAAGGCGTGCGCCGCCACGCGCGGTTTCAGGACGAGGGGCGCCTCGTCATCCTGCTGCTGGCGATCGGCACGGCCTGCGCCTCGATCGGCGCGATCGTCTTGGAGCTTGGCCCGGTCAAGAACATGGAGGGCTGGCCGAAGGCGTTGCATCTCGGGCTGACGATCCTGACCGTGGTCGACAGCTGGATGTTCATGCACCTGACCTTCGCCTTTCATTACGCGCATGAATATTACGACGAAAGCGAGGCCTGTCCCGACAAGAAGCCGGAGGAACGCGGCGGCCTGATCTTTCCCGGCGGCGAGCAGCCGAGCTATGTCGATTTCCTCTATTACGCCTATGTGATCGGGCTGGCGTCGCAGACGGCCGATGTCTCCACCACCTCGCGCGGCATGCGCATTCTTACGGCGGTGCATGGCACGCTGTCGTTTTTCTACAATCTGGCGATCATGGGGCTGACGGTGAATATAACGAGCGGGTTTATCTAACGGTCACGCCGATTCGAAAGGCCGTTTAGAGTGCTTTTTAGCAAAAGTGGACGCCGGTTTTGCCTCGGAAAGCACGACAAAACAAAGGAATCTAGAGTCTTTCCGGTTCAATCTAAGCCGGAAAGACTCTAGCCGCCGATCACCGTCGTGAACACCTGCCCGCCGCGTCCCACGGTGATCTTCCAGTAATAGGACTTGGCGCTCGTGATCTGTTCGAGATCGCGCGTCGTGGCGATTTTCTTGTCGTTAATGGCAATAATCACGTCGCCTTTTTGCAGATTGAGCCGCTGCGCCACGGAGCCGTCCTCGATTTCGCTGGCCACCACGCCGGTCGAAACCCCCTGGACGGAGAGTTCCTCGGCCACCGCCGGCGAGATGTTCTCGAACGTCGCGCCGGCGAAGGGGTTCTGGCCCTTGAGTTTAACGGGATCGCGCGCCGGGATTTCCGGCGCGGTGACGAGCTTCATCGGCGCGACGATCTTCTTTCCGCCGCGCAAGACGCCAAGGCTCGCCACGCCGCCGAGCGGCTTTGTCGCGAGCCGGTAGCCGACCGCCTCGGGATCGTCCGCGATCTGGCCGTCGACCGAAACGATCACGTCGCCCCGCTTGAGGCCGGCTTCCGCCGCCGGTCCCTTGGGGTCGAGATCGGCGAGCAACGCGCCGGTGGGGCGCTCCAGCCCGAGACTCTCGGCGATTTCCCGCGACAGCGTTTGCAGCGTCGCGCCGAGCCAGGGGCGGCGCACTTGCTTGCCGCCGCTCTTGGCCGCCGCGACGACGATCTTGACCATGTTGACGGGAATCGCGAAGCCGATGCCGACCGATCCACCGGATTTCGAGAAAATCGCCGAATTGACGCCGATCATGCGCCCGTTCATATCGACCAGCGGTCCGCCGGAATTGCCCGGATTAATGGCGGCGTCGGTCTGAATGAAGAATCCGTAGTCGGAAATGCCGACCTGCGTGCGGGCCAGCGCCGAGACGATTCCCTGAGTCACGGTCTGTCCGACGGCGAAGGGATTGCCGATGGCGAGAACGAGATCGCCGACTTCGAGCGCATCCGAATCGCCCAGTTCCATCACCGGAAAATTGCCGCCCTCGGTCAGTTTCAGCACGGCGAGATCGGTGCGCGGATCGCGCAGCAGGATTTTGGCGGGAATCTCGCGCTTGTCGGCCAGCGACACCTTAACGTCGGTCATGCCCTCGATGACATGATGATTGGTCACGACGAGGCCGGAGGCGTCGACGATGACTCCCGACCCCAGCGATTGCGCGATGTTGCGCCCGGGCTGTCCGCCGCTCTCGCCAAAGAAGCGGCGGAAGATCGGATCGTCGAAAAACGGATTGGCGGGGGTGTGGTCGACGCGCGAGGCGAAGACATTGACGACGGCGGGCTGCGCCTTCTTCACCACCGGCGCGAAGGAGAGGAGGGCGTCCGCGCGCGATTGCGGTATGACCCGTTCCTGCGGAGCGGGCGTCGTCTGCGCCAAGGCCATTTTTGTCGCGGCGCGCGGCAAGAAGATCGCGCCGATCAAGCAGATCGACGCGCCGACGATCACAAAACGCGGAAAGGGTCGCATCCGAGCTCCATGGCGAGGGCGTCGGATCGGTCCGGCCGCGGCGCGGCTCTGGCGTCCAGGCGCCGCGGGGTTTGGCTGGCGGGCGCCTGGGCGCGCCGCCGGCGACGGGATTACTTGCTCGCGGGCGCGGCCTTGGGCTTGGTGTCGACGCGCTCGGCGATGCGCGCCGATTTGCCGCGGCGATCACGCAGATAATACAGCTTGGCGCGGCGGACCCTGCCGCGACGGACCAGCTTGATCGAATCGATCAACGGCGCATGGAGCGGAAACACGCGTTCCACGCCTTCGCCGTAGGAAATCTTGCGGACGGTGAAGCTCTCGTTGAGCCCGCCGCCGTTGCGCGCGATGACGACGCCTTCATAGGCCTGAACGCGCGAGCGCTCGCCTTCCTTCACCTTCACATTGACAATCACCGTGTCGCCGGGGCGAAACTCCGGGATGACCTTGCCCTCAATGAGCTTGGCCGCCTGTTCGGCGTTGATTTCTTCGATGATATTCACGTTAAACTCCTGCCGTTTCGTCTTTGTCCGCCATGTTTGGCGGATGACGAGCGTTTCGGGACGCTGTTTTAGTTGAGCCCGGTCCCCTACACGAAGCGGAGCAAAATGTCGATAGGGGCGCACCGTTACGAAAATTCGTCAGCGCGGCTGTTGCAAAGCAAATTCGTTTGCGTCATATAACGCCCCGCGCCCGGTTCGGTGGACCGGCGGAAACGGATGCGGGTGTAGCTCAGGGGTAGAGCACAACCTTGCCAAGGTTGGGGTCGAGGGTTCGAATCCCTTCGCCCGCTCCAGTTTCCCTCAATAAATGCAAGACGTTACAAGACGCCCTTCGGGGCGTTTTTGCTTTCCCGCCAGCTGGGTGAGCAATAGGTAAGCAGGCGACGCGTTTTGGCGTTTCAAACGAAACCGCCCCGCCCACAATCGCCCGCCTGCAAGCCGAAATCGCTTCGAGTTGTCACAGCTTGAGCTGCTTAATGCGCGTACTCTTCATGGGGAGTTCAAACATCGCCCCGCCTTCCATGCGAGTCGCCAAGTCAGCAATGCCGTCCCATAACGCAAGCAACCGTTCGGCTTGCTTTGTCACTTTGCTCTTGTAAAGAGCCGGAGCCATGAAGAAGCCGATCAGCTTTGATTTGCGAAAGGCATGGAGTTCAGCCCTATTCCGGGTGATGCGACGGTCTGCAGATATGATTATCCAACGCCCCTCGCGATTCAGCGCATCGATCCATTCGATGTCAGTGACGCGCGGGCCGAATTTTCGGCGGAGGTGAATGATTTCGTGTTCTCCTGCGAAAAGAGCATGGAAGGCTCTGGCGAGCGTCGGGGGAAGGTGCTCGTCGAAAAGGACTTTCACGCCGCAAGCAAGGATTCTTCGAACTTCACAGCATCGCGGATGACATGGGCTGTGACGTCGTAAAGCTTGGCGACCTGCTCGACTGAACCCTCGATCTTTACCGCCTCGGCGAGCACAACCGTAGGAACGCCGAATTCAGCAGCTATCGGTTGGCCGAAGGCGCGGGTCGGGTCGACCACAATCGTGTCCCTTCCATCGAATGGGCGCCACCGTGCGACCGCATCGTCGGAAATATCGAGGTCTTTGAAACTGCGCTCGATGACATGTTTGAACACATACTGACGCTGTTTCAGGTCAAGCAGTTCCGCTTCTCCGGACTGCTTAAGACCATCCAAAAAAATCGTGCGACCGTCAGTTTTGAAACGCCTGGTGGAAAAAGGTCGATCATCCTGAGCGCATTCACGTGCGTATGCGAGACAATTGCGGATGGTCTTCAACCCCAACCCAGCCTCTTTGAACGCCTGCACAAACCGGAGCTCAATCAGGTCACGAAACCCAAGCTCGATATGGTCGTCCAGTTTAGGAATTTGCGGCGTCCAAAGCGGGGCGATATCCACCTTCTCGCCGCAGTTCTGGTGCGAATATCCCCCGAGCCACCGCCGAATATTGATGGCAGGTGCTTTTGTTAGGCGCGCGGCCTCTGGCACGGTGTAAAATCCGATACCGAGAGGAATATCGTCGGGGCGCCGGCGCGTCGTCTTCATGCCCGAAGCTATACGACGATCCGAAAGCTATGCCCATAGGGAACGTCATTCCGACTGGCGCGCCGCGGCACTTGTTGCCGGCAACCCGATTTCTCCCGTTTCAGAACGCAGAAACGGGCCGCCCATACATCCAAGGTCGGCCCGCTTCGTGGCGTCTGGTTGTGCAACCGTTCGCTTGCTCAAAGAATAGGCGAGGCGATTCGCGGTCGCAAGATGTCCGTCCGCGCGGGAGGAAGTCGGGGTGTCATTTCTGGAAACGAGACCCCCTATGTGGTTCGTCCGCGCGCGCAAGAGCGCCGCCTTGGCGAATGCATCCGCGTGCAGAAGGAGACCGTGGGGCTTGGTAAGACTGGCCCAAAATTACCTTCCGAAAAAGAAGGCAACTCACGCGTCTCTCTGACCGATGCTGGCATAGACCATAAGCTATCTCATCGCGCGCAAAAGCTCGCCGCTGTGCCGGATGCGCCAGGTGCGAACAATGAGCGCGCCCAAGCCGAGGCGAGAGATATCCGTCGCCATGGTCACGCCTCGCTTTCCGGTGGTGTGCCAGCGGCGCTAATATCGCGGGCAATGT
>PLZT01000359.1 GCA_003152255.1 Methylocystaceae bacterium
CGCTATTATTTCGACAAGCCGGTCGAGGATCTTTCCTGGGCCGAGACGGCGCTGCTGGCCGCCGTTCCGCAGGCGCCGGGCCGCATGAATCTCTCGCGCGAGGGCGGTCTCTCGCGCGCGTCGACGCGGGCGGCGCGCGCGCTCGACGAACTCATGCGCCTGGGCGTGCTCGATCCCGCGGAGGCGGCGCTGGCGAAGGCGCAACTCGCCGCGATGAAGCCGATCGCGCCGCCGCGGCGGCCCGAGACGCTGCATCTCGCGCTGCGCTATGAGCGGCTCGCGCGCGAAGGCAGGATCGCGGCCGCGTCCCCATACGATCCGCGCATACACGCCAGCATCGACCTTGGCGTCGAGGAAGAGGTCGCGCTGATGGCGCGGCGCTATCTCAATGGCTTTCGCGGCGCCGGCGCGCGGCAGGTCGCTGTCATGGTCGCCGAACGCGGCGCGACTTTAGGCGGCGCCGCTCGAAACATTGGCGGTTCCAACACTATCGTCGCGGAGGTCGGCTCCGCGCGCTTTGGCGGCGCGGGCTCCGGCGCCTTCGACTTCACGCGGGTGACGCGCTCGCCGGGGTCGACGCTGAAGCCCTTCGTCTATGCGCTGGCCTTCGAGCGCGGCGCGCTTAAGGCGACCGACATTCTCGCCGATGTTCCCGAGGGCGCCTCGGGCGTCAACAATGCCGATGGGGCGTTTCTGGGGCCGATGTCGCCGCGTCAGGCGCTCGCCAATTCGCGCAACGTCCCGGCGGCCAATCTGTTGCGCCGCGTCGGCATCGAGGCGAACTTCCACTTCCTGCACGAACTCGGCCTGCACGATCTCGAAGCGCCGCCCGAATCCTTCGGCGTTTCGATGGCGATCGGCTCGCTGCCGACGAAGCTGGAGAATCTGATGCGCGCCTATGCCGCGCTCGCCGACGACGGCGTTCTCGGCGATCTCGTTTACGCGCGAGAGCAGCGTCGCTCCGCCCCGCTCCGCGTCATGTCGGTCGACACCGCGCGGCTCGTCACCTCCTTCCTCTCCGATCCGCAGGCGCGGCTGCCGACCTTCCCGCGTTACGGGCCGCTCGAATATCCCTTCGCCGTCGCGGTGAAGACCGGCACCAGCCAGGGCTATCGCGACGCCTGGACGCTGGCCTATTCGAAGAAATTCATCGTCGGCGTCTGGCTCGGGCGCGCGGACGCCGGAACGATGAAGGAACTGGGCGGCGCGGCGTCGAGCGCCCGCCTCGCTCATGCGATTCTGGTGAAGCTGCACGGCGCGAAGCCCGGCGACATGGACGCGGAGAGTTTTCCGCCGCCGCCGGAGCGCCGTGCGGTCGATTTGTGCCTTGGTCGAGACGCGCGCGAAAACTGCTTCGAGACGATCCGCGAATGGGTGAAGCCGGGCGAAGCCGCGCCCATCGCCGCGCCCGCTCTTTCGGCGTCAAGCGCCGGGCAAGAGATGGAGGCGCCCGCGGGGCCGGTCCTCGCCATCGCCGCGCCCGAACACAACACCCACATCTGGCGCAACCCCGACCAGCCCGCCGCGCTGAACCGGCTGGCGCTCAAACTCGCGCAGGGAACGCCCGGCGCGCAAATCGTCTGGTATGTCGACGGCGAGCCCTTTGTCGTCGCGGAGGCCGATCAAACCGTGTTCTGGCCGCTACAACCCGGCGCGCACAGGATTCAGGCGCGGCTCGCGCTGCGGCCGGGAGCCTCGCGCAGCGTGCGCGTGATGGTGGAGTAGGGCGAGCGGGGTGTTTTGAGGGTTTGTGGAAGCATGAAACTGTTCTGGCGGTGGAGGTCGAACGCTTGACGCGCGTGACGGCTTGCCTCGGCGCCCACAAAACCGTTGGCGAAGCAAATCGCCACACGTTATCCAGATGCTTCCTGGCCCCCGCGACCTCTCGACGAGCTCGCGGCCACGTCGAGTCGCGCGCCGAGGCGCGGCGGAAGTTCCTGCAAATCATGCGAGTTCAGGCTTTCTACGAGGATCAAATGATTGGAAGTAGCGAGGATTTCCAGATGGTGTTGTCAGCCAATCGCGCGGGCGTGTGGGAATACGACCATGCCTCCGGCGCCTCCACATGCGGTTCCGAAGTTTTCAAAATGCTGGGACGGGCCGAGGGGGAGCTGCCCAACAAGTTGGAGCAGTGGCTTGAATTGGTCCATCCGGAGGACCGCGGTCATGTTCTGGACCGGATGCCGACGGAGGACGCCGCCGATGATTATTTTTACGAGGCGGAGTTTCGCTTGCGCGGAAGCGATTCCCAGTGGCTTTGCGTTCATTGCCGAGGGCGCGTCATCGAACGAGACGCTCGAGGGAAGCCGCTCAGGAGCGCGGGCTTGATCCTGGACATTTCCAAATGGCACGCGAATAGAAGCGAACTCGCCGAATTCGTTCCAGTTGGCTTTTATACTATGTGCTATTATGTTTCTGATGGCTCATTCCATTTTCTATATCTAAATGACCAATTCTGCAAAATCACCGGACTGGAAAAGGCCGCCCTGTTGAATGATGCGCGCCTCGCCTTCGCGAGCGCGCTTCCAGAGGATCGCATCCGTCTCGACGAAGCCAACCTGAAATCCGCGACATCCGGCGAACCGTTCCTTTTCGAAGGCCGCTTCACTATTCGAGGGCAATTACGTTGGTTGCGAATCGAGTCCGGCCCCACGTTCCGCCTCAACGGCGATAGCGAATGGAACGGGATCGTCGTCGACATCACCGACCTCAAGTTCGCTCACGAGGCTCTGCGCGAAAGCGAGGAGCGCTTCCGCGCGTTGGCGGAATTGAGCCCAGAATCCATATTGGTGAATTTGAAGGGCCGTTACGTCTATGCGAATCAGGCCGCGGTTCGCTTGCTTCACGCCAAGGATGCAGGCGAGATTTTCGGGCTTTCACCCTTTGACATCATAGCGCCTAGCCATCACGAACGCGTGCGCGAACGGATGCGTCTGGTGATTGACGAGAAGCAGATCCTTGGAGCGAGAGAGGCCGTTTGGGCGAGGCTTGATGGATCGCGGGTGACCGTGGAAGTCGCCACGGGGCCGATAGTCTGGCAAGGAGAGCAAGCGATTCAAGTGGTGTCGCGCGACATCACCGAACGCAAGCAAATCGAGAAGAGGTTGCAGGACGCCGATCGTCGAAAGGACGAATTTCTGGCGACGCTCGCCCATGAGTTGCGCAATCCCTTGGCGCCGATCCGCAACGGCCTGCATGTGCTGAGACGCCATGGGACGGGAAGCCTCGACGCGGAAAAACTGCTCCCGATGATGGAGCGTCAGGTCGAGCATCTCGTCCGGCTGGTGGATGATCTCATCGAAATTTCTCGTATCAGCAAGGGCAAAATAGAGGGCGCTTCTAAAAACCCTAAAG
>PLZT01000364.1 GCA_003152255.1 Methylocystaceae bacterium
CCCGCCGCGCCCGCGCCCGCCGCGCAGGAGGAGCCGACTCCCCCGGCCAAGATCGACCGCGCCGAGGCGATCAAGCGGGCGAACGCCTTTTTCAACACCTCTCCCGTTCTGAACGCCGATTTCGTGCAGATCGGCTCTGACGGCAAACGCTCGGAGGGCAAGCTCTATTCGCAGCGCGCCGGCCGCGTGCGTTTCGAATATGCGCAGCCCGCGACGCTCGAACTTGTCGCCGATGGCGCGCGGGTCATGGTGCGCGACCGCAAGCTCAAGACGCAGGATATTTATGCGATCGATCAGACGCCGCTCAAATTTCTGTTGAAGGAGAAAATCGACTTCGAACACGATGTCAAAGTGCTCGACGTGACCACGGACGACAATGGCGTCGTCATCTCGCTTGAGGACAAGGTGACCTTCGGCGGCACATCGCATCTCAAGCTCATCTTCGATCCCAAGACCTTCAAGCTCAGGCAATGGCAGATCACCGATCCGCAAGGCTATGAAACCCTGCTGTCGCTGTTCAACATCGACCAGAAGCGCACCCCGGACCCCGCGCTGTTCAAGATCGACGTGAACGCCAAGAGCGAATAACGTCGAGCGCGAATCGAGCGAAGCGGGAACGATGAACAACGACGAAGAAAAACAATGGCCGCTGTTCCGCTCGTTTCAAGGCGTTGGGCTTAGCGCCTTTCGCTTCGATCTCGTCGCCGGCCTCACGCTCGCGGCCATCGTCATCCCCACCCAAATGGCGACCGCCCGCCTCGGCGGCTTCGCGCCCGAAATCGGCTTTTTTGCCTTCATCGCCGGCTCGACCGCCTTCGCGGCGTTTGGCTCGAACCGCTTTCTCTCGGCGGGCGCGGATTCCACGATCATGCCGATCTTCGCGGGCTCGCTGGCGTTGCTGGCTCCCGTTGGCTTGGCGGATTACTCCGAACTCGCCGCTACACTTGCCTTGCTGGTCGGCTTGATTTTGGTGTTGGCCGGCGTGTTTCGGGCGGGCTGGGTGGCCGATCTTCTGTCCATTCCGGTCGTGACGGGGTTTCTCGCGGGCATCGCCATCCATATCGCGATCTCGCAAGCGCCGGCGCTGCTCGGTTTGCCCGGGGGCGAGGGCGAGGTGTTCCACCGCCTGGCGCTGATTGGCCACGACATCGGCAAAACCAACTTCCTGACGCTGGCGATCGGCGCATCCTGTCTCGCGTGCATCGTCCTGTTTGAAAAAATCAGCCCGCGCTTTCCCGGCGCGCTGATCGCGCTGGCCGGCGCGACTTTCGTCGTCGCGCATTTCGATCTCGAAGCGCGGGGCGTCGCGGTCATCGGCGCCTTCGAATTCGCGCCGCCGCATCCCGCCATCCCCATGCCTTCACTGGACGATCTGACGCATGTGATCGGCCTCGCCGCGATCATTTCGGTCATTATCATGGTGCAGACGGCGGCGACCTCGCGCTCCTTCCCCGGCGCTCCGGGCGAGGCGCCGGATGTCGATCGCGACTTCATCGGGGTCGGCGCCGGCAGCGCGCTCGCCGGGCTGTTCGGGGCCTTTCCGGTCGACGCCAGCCCTCCAAGCACCGCCATCGTCGCCGCGGGCGGGGCGCGCAGCCAGTTCGCCGGCCTTGTCGCCTGCGCGGTCGTCGCGGCCGTCGCCGTCTATGGCGCCGAGTTGCTCGCGCATGTGCCGGAGGCGGCGCTGGCCGGCGTGCTGCTGTTCGTCGCCGCGCGGATATTCCGCGTGCCGGACATGCTCGACATCGGCGGCAAGTCGAAAGCCGAATTCGCGCTGGTCGTCGTCACCATGCTGGGGGTGATGATCCTGCCGGTGCAGATCGGCGTCGCGCTGGCGATCATGCTGTCGCTCCTTCACGGCGTCTGGATGATGACGCGCACGCGCCTCATCGAATTCGATCGCTTGCCCGGCACGTCCGTCTGGTGGCCGATCGAAGCCGACTTCAACGGCGAGAGGCTTTTCGGCGTGCTGGTCGTGGCGTTTCAGGCGCCGCTGTCCTTTCTCAACGCCTATCAGTTCCAGCGCGACATGCGCGACGCCATCGCCCGCGCCGACGGCGGCTTGCGGCTGGTGGTGCTGGAGGCGAGCAGCATCGTCGAGATCGACTTCACCGCCGCGCGCATCCTTCTCGACGTCATCGCGCAATGCCGCGCGCGGGGCGTGGATTTCGCGCTCGTGCGGCTGGAATCGGTGCGCGCCCAGAAGGCGCTAAAGAGTTTCGGCGTAATGGCGACGCTGGGCACGGACCGGCTGTTCCACAGCGTCGACGAAGCGACGCGCAAGCTGGCGCCGGAGGCGGCGGTGATGGCGTCCGCTTGACGCCAAATCCGATTCCAACTCATCAAGTAATCGGCTCCCGTCATTGCGAGCGCATGCGAAGCAATCCAGGAGTCACGGACGGCCCCTGGATTGCTTCGTCACTTCGTTCCTCGCAATGACGGTTTCCCGTCGGTTGTTGGCGGTTAAACTTGGCGTGAAGCCTCCGCTTGACGGGAGCGCCGCCCTTTGACGCGCTGCCGTTGAACCGAAGGAACGCCGTCAGTGATTCTGTTCTTCCGGCCAAAAATCCGCGTTCATCATCTCGTCGAACGACCAGGGACAGGTCTTTGGAAAGGCCGACTCCGGCAGGCCCGTCTCCAGCATCGCTTTCAACACGGCGTCGCGATAGGCTTTGTCGATGGCGCTGCCGATGAGCGGCTTCAGGCTGGGGTTGTCTTCGAGGTGGTCGACAAGACCGTTTCTCTGAACCTTGATCGACACTTCCCAACTTGGCGTCCGCTTGAACGGCTGAAACCGCCATTTGAGTAGATGCAATATCAGCACCGTGAGGCGGTTCAATAACTCGCGCTTTTCGGTCTTGCCCATGCTCTCGATTTCCTGCGCGATGTGCTCGATGTCGGCGTCGCCGAGCTTGCCCTCGCGCAGCAGCGCCGCCTGCTCATTCGCCCAGGCGTAAAAGTCGCGGTCATAGAGCGGACTTTGAGACATGGCGTCCTCCAAAAACCCTCACGCCGCCCGCATCTTCGGCCCCAGCAGCTTGCGGTTCAGCAGCGCCTCGGCGATCTGCACCGCGTTCAGCGCCGCGCCCTTGCGCAGATTGTCGGCGACGCACCACAGCATCAGGCCATTGTCCACCGTGTGGTCGGCGCGGATGCGCGAGATATAGGTCGCGTCCTCGCCCGCCGCCTCGTGCGGGGTGATGTAGCCGCCGGGTTCGCGCTTGTCGATGACCAGCACGCCGGGTGCCGAGCGCAGGATTTCGGTCGCTTCCTCGGGAGAGATCGGGTTCTCGAATTCGATGTTGACCGCTTCGGAATGGCCGATGAACACCGGCACGCGCACGCAGGTGGCGACCAGCTTGATCTTGGGGTCGAGGATCTTCTTGGTTTCGGCCGCCATCTTCCATTCTTCCTTGGTGAAGCCGTCCTCCATGAAGTCGTCGATCTGCGGGATGACGTTGAACGCCATGCGCTTGGGAAACTTCTTCGACTCCACCGCGCCCGAGGTGAACACCGCGCGCGTCTGCGAGAACAATTCGTCCATCGCCTCCTTGCCGGCGCCCGACACCGACTGATAGGTCGAGACGACGACGCGCGTGATTTTCGCCGCGTCGTGCAAGGGTTTTAGCGCCACGACGAGCTGCGCGGTCGAGCAATTGGGATTGGCGATGATGTATTTGCGCGTGAAGCCGGCGACGGCGGCGGCGTTGACCTCCGGCACGATCAGCGGCACGTCCGGGTCCATGCGNNGACATCAGGCAGATGTCGGTGTCGGTGAAGTCGTAAGTGTCGAGATGACGGCACTTCAGAATCTTGTCGCCGAACGACACTTCCTGCCCGATCGAACGCGAGGACGCCAGCGCGACGACTTCCGACACGGGAAAGCGGCGCTCCGCCAAAATATCGAGCATTTCGCGGCCCACGTTACCCGTGGCGCCGACGACCGCGACCTTATAAGCCATGATTTTCTCCATCCGGCCGCGCGCGACGGCGCGGCCTGGGGTTGTTTCCAGCGCGCCGTTTAGAACGGCAGGCCGACGGACATATTGCCCGAGGGCGTGATGCCGACCGGCCCCTTGGCCGCTTCGGCCGGGGTTTCGTCCTTCTTATCCTTGGGCGGCGCCTTGCCGGGCGACCATCCCTCGAGCTCGCCGAACTGGCGGTCGCCGCCGGGCTTGCCGGTCGGCTTGGGGGCGGTCGCGCTGGGCGCCGCCGCCTGTTTCGGCTTCTTGGCCTTGGGCTTGGACGCGGCGCCGCTCGAGTCGAGCGCCTTGGGGTCCACGCTGAGCTCTTGCGCGAGAACGGTGGGCGCCGCGACGACGCCCGTCAGCAGAACCGCGGCCAGAAGCCTTCCACGAAAACGCATGGCGGAATTCTCCATTAATGGGACAAGAAGTCCTAATTTGCCTCTTGGACCGAATGAAGGCAACAATCGGCGTCGGTCAAGAGGATTCTGGTCAGGGCGGCGGGTCCGGTTCGCGCGCGCCTTTCGTCAAAAACCCCGTCCCGGCGGAGCCGGCGTGCATTGCAGGATCGCGATCTCGTCGCCATCGTCGTATTTGAGCTCGCCGCGCGACAGGTCCAGCGTATTGCGCGTCTCCTGATCGACGCATTTATGCTTCGTTCCGCTCTGAATACAGGCGCGGTCCTGTCCGAAGGTGATCATATCCTTGTCGACCGAGAGGACATAGGTGACTTTTTGCGACTCGCCGAAGGCGTCCGGCCCCGAAACATAGGATTCGCCGTTCTGATATTCCTCGGCGACGCCCTGGCCCCACATCAGCTGCAAAAAACGCCGGTCGGTGTCGACGTCGATCATCACGGTCTGGCCGGTGCGCGCGCAATCGAGATGGATTTCGCGCGCCTGCGCCGACGCGGCGGCGAGCGCGAAAACAACCAGCGGCGCGAGCCTCGTCCGTTTCATCGGTCTTCTCCGAAGCGGGTCATTTTCGATCGTCAAACTCGCTTTTCACTTCCTTGCAGGCGTCGATCTGCGCCGGCGTGGCATGCCAATAGTCGACATTGCACAGCGCCTGATATCGGCTGCCGACGAAGAAATTCCACATGTAATAGCTGATAAGAAGCGCACTCGCCGCGAACATGAGAAGGTTGAGCTTTTTCATTGATGTTCCCATCGAGGGCGGCGAGTCGGTTGCTTGAACGCGAATGGTAGGCCGCGGGCTTTTGGCGGTCAACGGCGGGGAGGGGAGGGGGTAGCGGGCCAGTTTGCCTACGGCGCCGTGATTTTCCCCTAGCCCTGTCGCCATTGTCGCCCCATATTACGCGCATGGAAGAGTCTCAAAGGTTCATGTGTCGGGTTCGGCCCGACCTTTTAAGCGAACGCCGCTTTCGGTGGTCGGTTTGCGAGGGCGAACAAATTCATCTCCGCTCTCCATGTTCTTATGCGACGCACCGTGAGGCCGAGGTGGAGGGGAATAAGGCGGCGATAAGGGTCGCCAAAAACTGTCCACGCTACAAATGACCGAAAAGCGCCCATCGCGGACGTCCGAAGGGGCCGGGGATTGGGCGAGGCGTCCAGTTTAGGCGCGCGCGGTCTTTGCGGTTTGGGCGTTTTTGTAATGGACCGCGAGTTCCGAAAACATGGCGGCGCCTCTTTTACGAACTCCGCCCGATCGCTTCGCGGCGCGAAATGGATCTGAAACGAGCCGATCAAGCGCGAACCGTATTACTCGCCGCGTTTGCCCTCGGTCTCGCCCTGGGCGAAATGCGCCGTGAAATGGCGAAGAAACGGCGCCTGCTTGATTATCCGGTAAGGTTTGATGCGGTCGCGCTGGCGCCGGACAAGATCCAGCACCTCGATGACATAATCGAAATGGCTTTGCGTATAGACCCGGCGCGGGAAGGCCAGCCGCACCAATTCGTGAGGCGCCGCTATTTCGCCGCCGCTCGCCGCGGGTTTGCCGAACATAACGCTGCCAAGCTCGACCGCGCGAATGCCGCCTTCCAGATAAAGCGCGTTGACGAGCCCAATTCCAGGATAATCGCTTGGGGCTAAATGCGGGCAGAACGCCGCCGCGTCGATGAATATGGCGTGACCGCCGGGCGGACGCACGATCGGAATATCGCGCGAGACGAGCCTTGCGGCCACATATTCCACGGTGGCGTGACGATAGCGCTGGTATTCGCAATCCAGGGCTTCCATCAGCCCGACGGCGATCGCCTCGAGGTCGCGTCCCGCGAGCCCGCCGTAAGTCGGAAATCCTTCCGTCAGGATCAGCAAGTCGCGGAAGTCCTCGGCCCATTTTTCGTCGTTGCAGCCGAAAAATCCTCCGATATTGGCCAATCCGTCCTTCTTGGCGCTCATCGTGGCTCCGTCGGCCAGCGAAAACATTTCTTGGGCGATCTCCAGCAGGCTTCGCTCCGAATACCCCGGCTCGTGCTCCCTGATGAAATATGAATTCTCGGCGAAGCGGCACGCGTCGATAATCAGGGGAATCCGGTGCTTGCCGAGCAACTCCTTAACGCTCCGGATATTTTCCAGCGAAACTGGCTGGCCGCCGCCCATGTTGTTGGTAACGGTGATCATGCAGAAGGGAATGTTGTTCGCGCCTTCCGTCTCGATCAACCGTTCGAGCGCGAAGAGGTCCATGTTTCCCTTGAACCGCTTGTCCGAATAAAGATCGTGGCCTCCCGGAGCCAACAGATCCACGGCCCTCGCGCCGACATATTCGATGTTGGCTCGCGTCGTGTCGAAGTGGCTGTTGTTGGGAACGATGTCGCCGGGCTTCAGACGCGTCGCGGCCAGGATGCGCTCGGCGGCTCTTCCTTGATGGGTGGGGAAAATATGTTTGAAGCCGGTGATCTCGCGGACGGTTTTTTCGAAGCGGCGCCAGGAAGCGCTGCCCGCGTAGCTTTCGTCGCCGAGCATCAGCGCGGCCCACTGTCGGTCCGACATCGCGCCGGTGCCGCTGTCGGTCAGTAGGTCGATGGTGACGTGTTCGGCGTCCAGCAGGAAGACGTTGTTGTGCGCCGCGGCAAGCGCCGCTTCGCGATGACCGCGCGTCGTAATTGGCAGTGGCTCGGTCATCTTGATGCGGAACGGCTCGATGATCGTATGCATGCGCGGACTCCCTATTTCTCAAATAGGGCCGGCGCTCGCCGCATCGAGCCGATCCCGCTCAATCCAGCGTCTGCCTGAACCGCCTGATCGCGACGCTCATCGCGACCAGCGCGAACAGCGCCAGCGGCCATGTGTCGGCGGAAAGCTCGGAGAAGCCCGAGCCCTTCAGCATGACCGAGCGCACGACGCGCAGATAATGGGTGAGCGGCAGGATCGAGCCGAGATCCTGCGCCCAGTCCGGCATGCCGCGGAACGGAAACAGGAAGCCCGACAGCAGCAAGCTCGGCAAAAAGAACATGAAGGACATCTGGAACGCCTGCACCTGATTGCTGGCGATGGTCGAGAATGTGTAGCCGATGGCGAGATTGGCGGTGATGAACAGCAGCGTCAGCGGGATCAGCGTCATCAGCGAGCCGACGATCGGCACATGGAACAGCACGGTCGCGACCACCAGCACGATGGCCATCTGCACCGCGCCGACGACGACATAGGGCAGGATCTTGCCCAGCATGATTTCGACCGGATTGACCGGCATGGCGAGCAGCGTCTCCATCGTGCCGCGCTCGATTTCCTTGGTCACGGAGATGCTGGTGAAGATCAGCATGGTCATCGTGAGAATCGTGCCGATCAGCCCCGGCACGATGTTGCGGCGCGCCTCGCCCGCCGCGTTGTAGCGCCGCTGCACGCGCAATTCGAAAGGCGCGGCGTTTTGCGCCAGCGTGGCCAGCGGCCCCGTCAGTTCGCGGTCGAGCGCGCCGGCGACGGCGCCCGTCGCGGCGGCGATGGCGCCCACCGTCGCGGTCGGGTCGGTGGCGTCGGCGACGATCAGCACCGCCGGCTTCTCGCCGTGAACGAGCCGATAGTCGAAGTCGGCGGGTATCTCGATGACGAATTGCGCCTCGTTGGAGAGAATCATTCGGTCGGCGTCGGCGTCGTCGCGCGCCGCGCGTTGAATCTTGAAATAATCGGTGGCGCGCAGCGCGCCGACGACGCCGCGCGCCAGTGGCCCGTCGTCGTGGACAAGCAGCACGGTCGGCAGATTCTTCGGGTCGGTGTTGATGGCGTAGCCAAACAGCGTGAGCTGCATCAGCGGAATGGCGACGATCATCCCGAGCGTGCCGCGGTCGCGCCGCAGCTGCAGGAACTCCTTGAGAAAAACCGCGAAGAGCCGCTGCAAGGACGCGGCGAAGCCATCGCGAAACCGCGGCTTTTCCTTCGGCGTCACGCTCATTGCGGCGCCCCGCCGGCCTGGATCATCAGATCGATGAACACGCCCTCCAGCGTCGGCGCGCCCTTGGCCCAGACATGCGCGGGGTCTTTGCTAAAATCGCGGGCGATCTCGTCGAGCCGCGCGGCGTCGCGGCTCGACACATGCAGCGCCATGCCGAACAGCGCGACCATTTCGACGCCCGGCGTCGCGGACAGCCGCTCGGATAGTTCGCTCAAATCCGGCCCGGTGACGATGTAGGTCGCGAGACCCGCCGCGGCGATGATGTCGGCGGTCGTGCCGGAGACCAGCAGCCGGCCGGCGGCGATGTAAGCGATGCGGTGGCAGCGTTCGGCCTCGTCCATGTAATGGGTGGAGACCAGCACGGTGAGGCCGCTTTCGGCGAGCCGGTGGATTTCGTCCCAAAAGTCGCGCCGCGCCTTGGGATCGACGCCGGCGGTGGGCTCGTCGAGCAGCAGCAGCGCGGGATCGGGCAGGGTGCAGGCGCCGAGCGCCAGCCGCTGCTTCCAGCCGCCCGAAAGCTCGCTGGCGAGCTCATCGGCGCGGCCATCAAGCCCAAGCCGCTCGATCGCCGCCCGCGCCGCCTCGCGCGGATCGCGCAGGCCATAGATGCGCGCGACGAACTCCAGATTCTCGCGAATGGTGAGATCGCCATAGAGCGAAAACTTTTGCGTCATATAGCCGACGCGGCGCTTGATCTCGTGCTGCTGGGTGAGAATGTCGTACCCGAGGCACGTTCCGCGCCCGGCGTCCGGCGTCAAAAGGCCGCACAGCATGCGGATCGTCGTGGTCTTGCCGCTGCCATTGGGGCCGAGAAAGCCGTAGATCATCCCGCGTTCGACGCGCATCGAGAGATTGTCGACGACCTTTTTCTTCCCGAAGAATTTGGTCAGGCCCTCGACCTCGATCGCGATTTCCGGCCCGGCCGCGCTCATTTGGCGGCGCTTTCCTCGACGCGCAGGCGCAGCGGCAGGCCGAGCGGCAAGTCGCGCGCCGCGCCTTCCATGCGGGCCTCGATCTTGAACACCAGTTTCTCGCGCTCCTCGTCGCTAAAGATCACCGGCGGCGTATATTCCTCGTGACCCGAGATGAAGAACACGCGCGCGGACAAGTCGCCGGCGCAGCCATCGCAAGAGACTTTCACCCGTCCGCCCAGTTTGATCCGCGCGAGCTGGGCCTGGGGCACGTAAAACCGCGCCTTGCGGTTTTCCGGCGGCAGCAGGCTCAGCACGGGCTGGCCGGCGTTCACCATTTCGCCGACGCGGAAGAACACGTCTTGCACGACGCCGGCGGCCGGCGCGAAAACCTTTTGCCTGCTGATGCGGATGTCGAGTTGGTGAAGCTGCGCGCGCGCTTGCCGCAGCGAGGCCTCGGCGCCGTCGATTTCCTGCGAGCGTCCGGTGAGCAGCGCCGCGTCGACCTGGCGTTTGGCCTCGGCCAGCGCCGCCTCGTCGCGCGAGAGCGCCATTTGCGCATTGTCGAGGGTCGCCTTGGCCACGTCGCGCGCGGCATAGAGCTTCTTCTGGCGGTCGAAGGTCCCTTGCGAGAGCTTGAGTTCGGCTTCCGCCCGATCGACGGCGGCCTGCAGCACCGCCACCTGTTGCGGCCGATTGAGCGCCGCCTTCAGATTTTGGAGCTGCGCCTCCATCTGGCCGATGCGGGCGGTCGCCTCATTGTGCTGGGAGTCGAGCAGCGGCGTCTCCATCGAAAACAGCGGCGCGCCGGTCTCGACCTGCGAGCCGGCGTCGACGGAAAGGCCGCCGAGCCGCTCGCCCTCGATGGGGCCGATATACAGGAGATCGCCCTCGACATAGCCGAGATAGACGCCCTCGTCCTTGGGGCCGCCGCGCAAGACCTCCCAGAGGACGAAAAGGCCGATGATAAGAATCGCCGCGATCACGCCGCGCTTCATGGCGCATTCCCTCAAAGGCCGCGATGCCCGGCCCGGTCGCCGCATGGTAATAAAGACGATTCGCCCGCCGCGCCATTGTTTCCGCCGCCCGAAGCCGCGGCTCCCACAAACCTTCGGGAGGGCGAGCGGAACTCATGTGATTTTTGGCGCGGGCCGGCAAAACGGCTAAACTATGCTCAAATGGCGAACGGCCGGCCATAGGCGCCGCCAAAAGGGAGAAATCATGGGCTCGGAGATTAACGAACTGCCGCCGCGCGAAGCGATGGATTACGACGTGGTGATTGTCGGGGCGGGGCCGGCGGGGCTCGCCGCCGCGATTCGCTTCAAACAGATCGACAGCGATCTTTCCGTCGTCGTGATCGAAAAGGGCTCCGAGCCCGGCGCGCATATTCTCTCGGGCGCGGTGATCGACCCCATCGGCCTCGACCGGCTGCTGCCGGGCTGGCGGACCAACGAAGCCTGTCCGCTGAAGACGCAAGTGAGCGAGGATCATTTCCTTGTTTTGACGCAGACCAGCGGCTTTCGCCTGCCCAACTTCATCAATCCGAAGCTGATGAACAACCACGGCAATTTCGTGGGCTCGCTCGGCAATGTCGTGCGCTTTCTGGCCGCCGAGGCGGAAAATCTCGGCGTCGAGATCTACCCCGGTTTCGCCGGCGCGGAGATTCTCTACGGCGACAAGGGCGAAGTGCTGGGGGTCGCGACCGGCGACATGGGCATAGCCAAGGACGGCCATCTCAAGGACAATTTTACGCGGGGCATGGAGCTGCGCGGCAAATATACGCTGTTCGCGGAAGGCGCGCGCGGTTCGCTAACGAAGCAACTGCTCGCCAAATACGCGCTCGACAAAAATTGCGAGCCGCAGAAATTCGGCATCGGCTTCAAGGAGCTGTGGCGCATCCCGAAGGACAAGCACAAAGCCGGAAAGGTGCAGCACACCTTTGGCTGGCCGCTCGACCCCGATGTCGGCGGCGGCTCCTTCCTCTATCACTTCGACGAGGATCAGGTGTCGATCGGCTTCGTCGTGCATCTCAACTATTCCGACCCCACGCTGTCGCCGTTCGACGAGTTCCAGCGCTTCAAGTCGCATCCGATGATCGCCGCGGAGCTCGAGGGCGGCGAGCGCATCTCTTACGGCGCGCGCGCGCTGACCGAGGGCGGCTGGCAGAGCGTGCCGAAGCTCGCTTTCCCCGGCGGGGCGCTGATCGGCTGCGCCGCCGGCTTCATGAATCTGCCGCGCGTAAAGGGCTCGCACAATGCGATTCTGTCTGGCGTTCTCGCCGCCGACGATGTGGCGAAGGCGCTCAAGGCCGGCCGCGCGCACGACGAAGTGACCGACTATGACGCGGACTGGCGCGGCTCCGACATCGGCCGCGATCTGAAGCCGGTGCGCAACGTCAAGCCGCTGCTGTCGAAACACGGGCTTTATCTCGGCGTCGCGCTCGGCGGATTCGATATGTGGACGAACGAGCTGTTCGGCTTCTCGTTCTTCGGCACGCTGGGGCATGGCAAGCCCGATTACGCGAGCATCAAGCCGCTCACGGAGGTGACGCCGAAGACCTATGGCAAGCTCACCGCGAAAACCGTGTTCGACAAACTGTCGTCGGTGTTCGTCTCCAACACCAACCACGAGGAAGACCAGCCGTCGCATCTGCGCCTGACCGACCCCACCATTCCCGTGCGCGAAAACCTGCCGCGCTATGGCGAGCCGGCGCGGCTTTATTGCCCGGCGGGGGTTTACGAGGTGGTCTACGCGGATGAAGCGACAAGGCTCGACCCGCGCTTCGTGATCAACGCGCAAAACTGCGTCCACTGCAAGACGTGCGATATTAAAGACCCGGCGCAGAATATTACATGGGTTCCGCCGGAAGGCGGCGGCGGGCCGAATTATCCGAATATGTGAGGCGGGATGAAACTTCGCCGCCTCGAAGCCGCCGATGCGCCGGCGTTCCAACGCCTGCGCATCGAGGGTTTTGCGCTCCAGCCGCGCGAGTTTCGTTACGCGCCCGAGGATGAAGCCGATATGCCGCTCACCGAGGTCGCGGCGCGTCTCGCGCGCGATTTCGTCGTCGGCGTCTTTCAGGGCGATACGCTGGTCGGGATCGCCGGACTGACGCGGCACGGCGGCGTCAAGATCAACCACAAGGCGCTGCTGTGGGGCATGTATCTGCGCGCCGAATTTCGCGGGGAAGGGGGCGCGGACATGCTGATGTCGGCGATCCTCGACCACGCGCGCGGCCGCGTCGAAATCGTCACGCTGACGGCGATGAGCGACAATCCGCGCGCGCTGGCCTTTTACCGGCGTTGGGGTTTTGTGGCCTATGGCGCCGAGCCGGCCGCGGTGAAATATGAGGGGAGTTATTTTGACGAGACTTTGATGAGCTTGCGGCTTGGGTGAGAAGGGTGGGGGGGAACCGCGGCGGCCCTCATCCGACCCTTGCTAACGCAAGGGCCACCTTCTCCCACAAGTGGGAGAAGGATGGGCGCGCCTTCCTTCTCCCGTGGAACGGGAGAAGGTGGCCCCGCGAAGCGGGGTCGGATGAGGGTTCTCGCCGTCACCTCGCGCTTCGTTTCGACGACCAAATCCCTTCCCGAGACGCTTTCCCCAACCCTCATCGAACTTTTGGCCAACCCCCGCTAAACCGCCTATGCTGGGCCTCGCGGGGAAACGGGACGAAAAATGACTGAGATCAAGAAATTCGACGCCGTGGTGGTCGGTTCCGGGCTTGGCGGGCTTGCGGCGGGGGCGTTGTTGGCCAAGGCTGGTTACAGCGTCTGCCTGCTGGAGCGCAATTACAGTCTGGGCGGGGCGGCTTCGGTTTACCGCGTCGGCAGGCTCACCGTCGAGTCGTCGCTGCACCAGACCTCCGACGCGCGCAATCCGCGGGACGTGAAGCATTCCATCCTCAGGGAACTCGGCATTCTCGACGAGATCGAATGGCTGCCGACCGGCGCGCTGCATCATGTGCGCGGCGGTCCCGTGGGCGAGACCTTCGCGCTGCCCGCCGGCTTCGACGCGGCCTATGACGCGCTGGCCGAGCGCTTTCCCGACAAGCGGTCGGCGATCCAGGAATTTCTGGCCGACGTGGAGCGTATCCACGATTCGCTGTGGACGATCCGCCAGGCGCGCGCCACGGGCTCGGTGGCCAAGTTCACTCATGCGCTGTGGGAGCTGGCGCCGGCGGCGGCGGCGTGGAACGACACGCTCGACGAGGTGTTCACGCAACGCTTTGGCGGGGCCGAGGCGCTCAAATGCGCGCTGGGCGCCAATCTGCTGTATTTTGGCGACGATCCCAAGCGCATCTGGTGGATTTATTACGCGCTGGCGCAGGGGGCCAATATCGCCTCGGGCGGCGCCTATATCAAAGGCGGCTCGCGCCAGCTCAGCCTCAAGCTCGCCAAGGTCATCACCAAGGCCGGTGGCGTCGTGCGGCTCGGCCGCAACGCCACGGCGATCTTGACGGGCGCCGACGGCGAGGCGGCGGGCGTGCGCCACGCCGCGCGCAAGACCGGGGACGACGAACAGGAAATCTCCGCCCGCGTCGTGCTGGCCAATTGCGCGCCGAGCGTCGCCGGAGAGCTTTTGCCGGCGAAGGCGCGCGCGCTGATGGAGGAGGAGTTTGGCGCGCGGCCGCTCTCGACCTCGCTGTTTTGCGCCAATTTCGGCCTCGCCCAAAAGCCCGCGACCGTTGGCCTCAAAGACTTCAACGCGATCGTGCTGCCGGAGACGATGACGCGCTTTTCGCAATATGGCGACGGCGCGAGCGCGTTGGGCGCCGACCCCGCCGGCGCGCTGCCGCTCTACTCCATCGCCAATTTCACGGCGGTCGATTCGGGGCTTTGGGACGAGCCGCCTATTCTCGTCAGCGCGCTCGGGCTCGACACCTTGAGCAATTGGGACGGCCTCTCGCGCGAGGCGGCGCTGGCGCGGCGCGAACGCTGGCTGGATGCGCTGCAGGGCGCGATGGAGCGCGATTATCCCGGCTTTTCCGGCCTCGTCAGCGAGCGCGTGCTGCTCAACGCCTTTTCGATGGCGGGCTATCTCAACACGCCGCAAGGCGCGGTCTACGGCTTCGAGCCGCTGCCGCCGGAAGACCCGATCATCGCGGGCTTTCCGCGCACGCCGCGCACGCCGGTCGACGGGCTCTATCTCGCCTCGGCCTTCGGCGGCGAGCATGGCTTCAACGGCGCGATTCTGTCGGGCGCGGAGGCGGCGCGGCTCGCGGCGGCGAGCCTGGAGATGGGCGCGGAGTGATCCGCCGATGTTTTGGTCACTCGCCGGCGGAACCCTATCCGCCGGCTAGGCGTTATCGGATCGAGCGGAGGTCGCGCGGCGAGCCAAAACGGGTCGGCGGCGAAGGTTTGGGATAAAGGCGCGGCGCCCGATTGGCGTGAGCGCGTCCATGTGCTATCCCGCCGGAAAGCGCCGCGCTTACGTTGCGGTCGGGTTTTTTCACCGGTCATGGCGTTGACGCCTTCCATGCCAATTTCAATACGCGTTGCGCGGGGGAAACGAACATGCCGCCAAGGACTTGCTCGAACGGCCATTCCGAAATCCCGAACTGTTTTTCGGCTAAATCCAAGAGCCGCGCGAAGGCTGTCGTCGCGCTCTCCTTCGCCGCGCTGTGCGCGGTTGGGCTGTCCGGCGGCGGCGCGCGCGCCGACTTTCTGGAAGACCTATTCGGCGCCTTCTCCGGGGAGCGGAGAGCCGCGCCTTCGCGCGATTACGCGTACCCCGAGCGGCGGGCCGTTCGACGCCAAGCATCGAGCCTATCCTACATCCCGAGACAACACCGCAGGGCGGCGCATCCGGCGTCCGACGGAATGGCGACCGCGGGTCCCGAGGCCAGCGGCTTTTGCTACGCCGTGCGCCAGCGCGCGCCCGATTTGACTCAGCCGGACGTCATTTTGCACGACGCCACGCTGCGCGAGGGCGACAGCGTGATGACCGCGAAAGGCGTGCGCGTGTTCCAGGGCGGCAGCGCATGTCCGCACAAGGAGAGCGACTTCCTCGCGCTCGCCGACGCGCGCGACATTCCGAAATCGAAGCGCGGCGCGCTGGTCGCGATCGAAAAGGCGGTGAAGACGCCGATATTGAGCGCCCGAGCGGGAAGCTTCGCCGGCGGCGTCAAGGTGACGGCCCAATAGCTCCTCGCTGGCGAGAGCGCCTATCGATGAAACCGCGGCGGCGAGTCCCGCCGGTGACATATGGCGCGAAAATGCTGGGAGCCTAAAGCAGGGACGGATAGCCAGCCAGCGGAAGCACCCGGTTCACGATCGACGCCAGGCAGACCAGAACGACCAACAGCTTGAGTAGCTGCGATAGCCGCGCGTCTGGAGAGAATTTGTCGATGACCCAAAACAGGATCGCGCCAAGGACAACGGTGATCAGGATTCCAATTACGAGCGTGAGCATGGCGACCTCTTGTTATTCAAGCAGTGACATTCGCAACCCGTGAGCGATCAAGGGCGTCTTTTTTGATAACCGGCCGGGGCGAGGCGCGACTTTGGCCTTTGCGTCGCGCCGTCAAACAACGGCGTCCCCCTATTGCGAAGGCATTAAAAAAGAAGCGGCCCAAAGGCCGCCTCCAGATTGCGCCGCTAACGACCCATAAACGCCAAGAGAATGATGATCGGAAGAGGCACGCCGAGCATCCAGAGCAGAATTCCACGTCCCATGACTTATCCTCCTCGTCGGATGTGCTTCACCAGCGCGTGAGATGGCTGGCGTCGAATTTCTCGTCACGATGGCGTCCGCCCACGCCCGCTCCCCACCACGCCGCCGCGGCGCCGACAACCAACGTCGCGGCAGTCAAAAAGGCGAGAAGAATACCGGCTTTGCGCGCTTTGTCGGCGGTGCTCTTCATCTGCTCGGTCAGCGCGTCGACACGCTTTTCGGCGTCGGCCTGGGAAAGACCGGCGCGCGTCGCGACGACGCGAACCAGATAGGCGTGATCATCGCTGCTCAGAGAACCATCGGCGGCTCCCGTCAACAAAATGCGCGAGACTTCCTGACGCGACGCTTCCGTCGGCCCGCCATCGCCCATCAAGGCTTTGTCGACGCTTTGGCCGAGCAATTCGCCGTTCGGCGCATTGGGCGCAAGACTCAAGGCGAGGACTATTCCGGCTTTGCGCGCCGTATCGTTCGCATCCCGTATCTTGTCGGCGGCGGCCTTCACCTGAGCGAAAACCCCGTCGACTCGCTTTTCCGCGTCGGTCTGCTGCAGGCCGGCGCGCGCGGCGACGATGTGCGCGACACGGGTCCGGTCGTCGTTGCTCAGGGAACCGTTGGTCCCGCTCGTCGCCAAAATGCTCGAGACTTCCCGCTGCGACGTATCCGCGGTTCCGCTTTTGCCCGCCGACGCGCTTTCATTGGGTCGTAACGACGCGCTTTCATTGGGTCGTAACAAAGTGTCGACGCCATAGGCGATCGGATCCATGACGGATGTGCCGCCCGATGACATGGAAGAAGCGCCGGACTTCGCCAATTCGGCGCCGCCTTTGACCGCGGATGAAATCGACCACGTCGCGAGCCATGTGCCAATCGCCACCGCGACGGCCCAAACGACAAGCCCGTGCACGCCGTCCCTGACGTGAACCTCATGGAGCGTGGCGCCCTCGACAGGTCGGCGCATGCGGCCGGCGATGTATCCGCCCGCCACGAAGCTGGAGACCGTGATCCAGACGAACCAAAGCGCGAGCGCGATGTAAAATATCACGGGCGAGTGGCCCCGGTAGGGCGAGACAAGCGAGAGGCCTATGGCGGAGCCAAAGGCGGTCATCAGCACGATGATCGCGGAAGCGACGATCGCACCCGCGAAAATCGCCGACCATTCGACATAAGAGCCGCCCGTTGGCTTGTCTGAAATGCGCGGCGCTAGCGTTGATGTATCGGTCATGGGCATTTCTCCCTTCTTATGCTGCTCAGCGCAAACCGAGGAAGGAAAGAATGGCCATGATGATAACGATAAGACCGACGAGATAGATGATGCCGTTCATGACTTCCTCCATAAATGCGACTGCCTCTCGACGGGCGTCGCGCCGCGCCGATCAACATTGAGCGGCCAATGCCGCTTCGATAAAATTTCCAAATGGCGCGCTCGCTCCGTTCGCCAACGGCGCCGGACCCGGCTCAGCAGAAAAGCGACCCGCAAGGGCCGCTTTCCTGGAGTGGACTTTACTCAGGCCTTGTCGACGACCTTTTTGACCGCATCCTTGGCGTCGCCGACGGCCCCCTCAGCTTGGCCCTTGAGCTTCTGCGCGGCGCCTTCGACCTGAAGTTTCGGATTACCGACCGCTTCGCCGACACCCTGCTTGACCGTGCCGGCGGCTTCGTTGGCCGCGCCCTTGATTTTATCGGTTGTGCTGGTCATGACGATTCTCCTGAGTTGATGATGACAACGCATTGTCCTGCGTCGCCATGCTGATCTGTAACTCGACATCCCGACCATACGTTCCCCGGAAGGTCGTCGCATAGGTTCGGAAAGTACCCATGCGGCGTGGCGAGCGCGGGCTGCCGACGCGCGCCGAGAGAGCGTTCGCGAGTGAAGCGGATGCCGGTTCGCGCCGGGAAAACGCATCGAAACAAACGGCTGCCGGAGCGGATTCGTGTTTCCATCAAACTTTAAAAGCGATAATCATGACGCGTTGGCCCCCAAGCGAGTGACCGTCTTGCGCGAAACCATTGCTCTGCTGCTCGCCGTCCTCGCCGCGCCCGCCCTTGCCGCGGACCTCAACGACTATCCGACCTCCGCCCGCGCCGATTACGTTTTTGGCTGCATGAAGGCCAATGGCGACACGCGACAGTCGTTGGAGCAATGCTCCTGCTCGATCGACGTGATCGCGACCATTTTGCCCTACGACAAATATGTCGCGGCGGAGACCGTGGCGAGCGTGACCCAGCAGGCCGGCCAGATCGGCGGCATGCTACGCAACTCCGCCTTCGCCCAGGACGCGCTAAACGAATTGCGCCGCGCCCAGGCCGAGGCGCAGGTGCGGTGTTTCTAGTGGTGGAAATCTGACACTTAGAACCCTGCTTTTGGCTATGAGCGGGGAGGATGCCGGGGTCGGCAATGCGCCAATTGCGGCCTTTCGACTGACATCGATTGATTGGCTCAAATCGGCTCGAAGGAGAACTTCCGGCGTGGTTCCGCGAAGGTCTCATCATGTAACAGCAAGCAGCCCTTGCTACTCGCCAGTTTATTGGAGGCTAAGGCGACACCGAAGAATCTCAATATGACCGATATGTGCCCCTCGGCCAGCGTCACGATGGCGTATGTGTCACTTGGGTCGGCAGCGCGGTTTAGCTCGCGTAATGCATCTATCGCTTCGTTGAGAAGAGGGGCCGCGTCGTCCCAGTCCGTCCGCAAGGAGGCGATGATCCGCACTAGCTACG
>PLZT01000179.1 GCA_003152255.1 Methylocystaceae bacterium
GATTCTCAATGAGTCGGGGTATAATAATAGAAACTTCCGTAACCGCTATCGATTCTAAATCGCGGACCAGACTCGTCCATGCCGCCAGAAAAGGGCGCGTATGTTATGGCCGCGAACCCACCGATCCAGCGGTAGTTTGAACCGCCAATTCCGGTGTCGACCCAAAATTTTGGCGGATCCTTGGTCTCGCTCGCCCCGCTCGCTTCAGACGAAGTTCCCTCGGCGGACAGGTCCGCCGCTTCAGCCGAGGCGATGGCCGACGCGAGAGCAAAGAGCGCTAGCCAAACAGTTTTTTGCTTCAATGCCCGCTCCAGTGAAAGCCGAATTTGGCAGCTTCTCTTAAATACGTAACGCGTTATTGAGCTCACATCAATTATGTCTCGTGCATAACCTACATTTTTCGCGCTTGTGTTGTATATCTGCAACACAATGTTAGCCGATGCGTGCTGTGAACAGTGCTATGTTTATGCTTTTGAAGATTTATTCGTTCCGAAAATTCTGCTGTCGGCGTTCGGCTCCGCGCGGGGCGGTTGACCGATCCGACGCGGAAAACTGGCGAATTTAACTCAATCGAGTGCCGCCATGACGAAGGGCTGGCCCGTGCGAGCGCCATCGCCGGTTTCGCGTCCCCGGGATTCTGTCGCTTGAAGCAAACGCGGAAATTGTCGCTCGCCCGACGCCCGGCCAAAAGCTGCGGCGATCTCCCGACCGCCCATTCCACCCGGTCGGCGCGGATTTGAATTTTCCGGGGCAAACAAATCGACACCGGCGGAAGGACTATGTCGACGCTCTGATCCGCGAGGGATGGACGAATGTGGCTCCGCGCGCTGCGGCTACTGCTTCGCGGAGCCATCATAATTGGGCGCGCAAAGGGCTCGATCTTGACTTGTCAGGTCGTGGCGGAGAGACAGCGGCCACGGCGTCGCGTTCGCGTTAGAGCGAGCGCCGCTCACCTTTTCTTCGAGAGACGACTCAAATTCTTGTGCACGCGTTTTTGGTAAATGCTCAGCGCGCGGGTGGGCGCGAGATGGGCGTGGCCGGTCATGATGCTGCGGGCGGCCTCCATATTGGCCTCCATGGCGGCCCTGACCTTCTCGTCGACCATTAATTTGCTCTCGGCGCGGGCGGCGGCGTCTCCGCGCGCGAGCTTCGCCATGCGCAGCGCGATGACGTGATTGGCGCTCACGCCGAGCTTGACCGAATCGGTCAACAGCCTTGTCCAATTGGGCATTTTCCTGCGCATGGCGATTAACCCCCGTTCGGCTGCGGCTGGAGAGGCTCCAGACCACACGATCCCGTGCCTTTTTTAGCACAATCGGCGCCGCGTCGCTCGCGCATTTAGCGGCGGCCGACGCTTCCCGCTTCCATCCGCGCGCGGGCTGCTTATATTGCCGGCTGAGCCCGCTGCTCGCGGCGCGCGTCCAAAGGGCGTCCATGACCTCATCCTCGAAGAAATCCCCCGTTCGCGCGACGCGGGCCAAGGCGTCGAAGCCGGAGCCTTCGCCGTTGGAGCCGCATCTCGCCGCGCTGCTCAACCCCGCTCTGGTCGAGCCCGTCGCCGGTTTCGGAGAGGCGGCGCAGGCGATTTACGACTCTGGCGCGATCACGGGCCTCGACCCGGCGGACATCGAAAAATATGGGCTCGACGACGAAACGGCGGGAAACGCCTCCCAAAACATGAGCGAAAGCGGCGGCGTGCAGGCCACGATCGACAGTCTCGATCAGCTTCTGCGGCTCGGCGACCCCAACATCCGGGACAAGAAGGCCTGGACCCCGCATCGCCCCGAGCGGCCGCAAAAATCCGAGGGCGGCGTCAAATTCGAGCTCGTGTCGGAATATCAGCCTTGCGGCGACCAGCCGCACGCCATCGCGGAACTGGTGAAGGGGATCGAGGCGCGAGAGCGCGACCAGGTGCTGCTTGGCGTCACCGGCTCCGGCAAGACATTCACGATGGCGCAGGTCATCGCCCGCACGCAGCGGCCGGCGCTCATCCTCGCGCCCAACAAGACGCTGGCCGCGCAGCTCTATGGCGAGTTCAAGAGTTTCTTTCCCAACAACGCGGTCGAATATTTCGTTTCCTATTACGACTATTACCAGCCCGAGGCCTATGTGCCGCGTTCGGACACCTATATCGAAAAAGAATCCTCGGTGAACGAGCAGATCGACCGGATGCGCCACGCCGCCACGCGCGCGCTGCTGGAGCGCGACGACGTCATCATCGTCGCTTCGGTGTCCTGCATCTATGGCATCGGCTCGGTCGAGACCTACACCGCGATGACCTTCGGCGTCACGCTGCGCGAAAAGCTCGAACAGCGGCAACTGATCGCCGATCTCGTCGCGCTGCAATACCGCCGCGTCCAGGCCGATTTCATTCGCGGCACGTTTCGCGTGCGCGGCGACACCGTCGACGTGTTTCCCGCGCATTACGAGGACCGCGCCTGGCGCGTCAGTTTCTTTGGCGACGAGGTCGAGGCGATTTACGAATTCGATCCGCTCACCGGCAAGAAGACGGTCGATCTTGAATTCGTGAAGGTCTACGCCAATTCGCATTATGTGACGCCGCGCCCGACCCTGTTGCAATCCGTCAAGGGCATCAAGGAGGAGTTGCGCGGGCGGCTGGCCGAATTGAACCGCGTCGGCCGCGTTGTCGAGGCGCAGCGCCTGGAGCAGCGCGCGCGTTTCGATCTCGAAATGATGGAAGCGACGGGCGCCTGCGCCGGCATCGAGAATTATTCGCGCTATCTCACGGGCCGCAAGCCGGGCGAGCCGCCGCCGACGCTGTTCGAATATCTGCCCGACAACGCGCTGGTGTTCGCCGACGAGAGCCATGTCAGCGTGCCGCAGATCGGCGCGATGTACAAGGGCGACTTCCGCCGCAAGGCGACGCTGGCCGAATATGGCTTTCGGCTGCCCTCCTGTCTCGACAACCGCCCGCTGCGCTTCGAGGAATGGGACGCCATGCGGCCGCAGACCGTCAGCGTTTCGGCGACCCCCGGCAAATGGGAGCTGGAGCAGACCGGCGGCGTTTTCGTCGAGCAGGTCATTCGCCCGACCGGGCTGATCGACCCGCCCGTGGACATCCGCCCGGCGCGCGCGCAGGTCGACGATCTGCTGCACGAGGCGCGCGCGGTCGCGCAATTGGGCTATCGCGCGCTGGTCACCGTGCTGACCAAGCGCATGGCCGAGGATTTGACCGAATATCTGCATGAGAACGGCGTGCGCGTGCGCTACATGCACTCGGACATCGACACGATCGAGCGCATCGAAATAATCCGCGACCTGCGCCTCGGCGCGTTCGACGTGCTGGTCGGCATCAACCTGTTGCGCGAGGGGCTCGACATTCCCGAATGCGGCCTCGTCGCCATTCTCGACGCCGACAAGGAAGGGTTTTTGCGCTCGGAAACCTCGCTGATCCAGACAATCGGGCGCGCCGCGCGAAATGTCGACGGCAAGGTCATTCTTTACGCCGACAAAATCACCGGATCGATGCAGCGCGCGATCGATGAAACCAATCGCCGCCGAACCAAGCAGGAGGCCTATAACGCCGAGCACGGCATCACCCCCGCGTCGATCAAGCGCGGCATCGCCGATATTCTGGGCTCGGTCTACGCGCAGGATCATCTCACCGTCGACACCGACAGCGAGTTGACGCCGGGACATAATTTCCAGGCGGTGCTGGCCGATCTCGAGAAGCGGATGAAGGCCGCCGCCGCCGATCTCGCCTTCGAGGAGGCGGCGCGGCTGCGCGACGAAATCCAGCGCCTGCAACGCGCCGAGCTTCTGGCCGAGGCGGGGCCGCTAAAGCATCTGTCCGCCGCGCGCCGCGAGGGCGAGGCGATTCCCGGCACCAGGGCGCGAAAACCCACCGACGCGGATATGGGCCCGCACAACTTCGGCGGCGGCGAGGCGAGACCGCTGGGCCGGCCCCTGCCGCGGTCCACCATGGGCAAGCCCGGGACGCGGGCGGTGAAGGGGAAGGCGAAATGAAACCGCGTCGGCTCGTCGATGGGCGTGACGGATTTTGACAAGGGCTTACGGCGCGGAACCCGCCGCGAACATCGTGCCCAGCCCGAAAACGAAGAGCAGAAGACAGATCGTGGTCATTGGAACGCTCCTTGCGCGCATGCCGAGGCGGCATGGGGAGCATTAAAGCCGAAAGGCCGGCATGACGCCGTGCGATGACGCACAAGGCCGCGCGAATTCGCGATAGTGAGCTGTTATGGCGCCGCCGGGTCGGGCGAAAATTTCCGCGCGACTAACTGGAAATCGCTTTTGGTCGCCGCGGGGCGTCTTCTGGCGGACGATGGAAGGAATCGGAAAAACCCCAATTTTCAAGGTCGAACTTCGCCGCTCGGCTGGGCGACCAAGTGGAGCCGGTGATTGGAATTCGCCCGCGCCATAGCATTTGCAGACAAATGGTCAAGCTCACCATGACCAGGGAAGGCTCGCGGGCGATCATGACGGCGGCGAACGCAATCGACGAAAATAACCCGCCTTGCCGTGAAGGGGAACTCTTCGAGCGGCGTGGTCCAGCCGCGAACTTCGCGACGGCGATCGCGGCTATCCCCAATGCGAGGGCGCCAATTCCGATCAATTCCCACGAAGTCAAGAGAGGTCTCCATGCCCGATTAGACCATTCCAGCGAATCATGTATCAGCCTATTACACTTGCCTTCGACGCGCGAAGGATATCGACCCGGCGCGGGGCGCGCTCGCGGTTGCTATATGGGTCTTCGCGCTCCACCGGCTTTGTCGTGGGAGCGCGGGAGCATCCGCAAAATAGCCGGAGTGGACAAAATCCGTCGAAAGCGACAATCTCCACGTCGACAGGCCGCTGTCCGGCGGATCTGGATTTAAGAGGCCTGGATGCAAGTAAAAAATCTAGCTATGGTGAGCAATAAATTTTTATCTTTATGGTCCTTTGCCAAGCAAAAGCTTCCGATGGCGTTAACTTATTTTGGGTCGACCGCCAGTTTGGTGGTGTCGAGTGGCGCGCAACTTTTGACTTTCGCCATCTTGGCGCGCCATCTTGGAGTCGAACAATTCGGATTATTGATGACCATTACCGCGGCTACAAGCCTTGGCGTGCAACTTTGTGGACTCGGCGCGTCTGAAACACTGGTCAGACGAGTCGCGAACGACCCGGCCATCTATCGCGCCGCCCTCGGACACAATTTGATTTTGATAGGCGCATCTGGATCCGTCCTAATTTTGATTTTCACCGCGATTATGCCTCGGCTTGTTTCTGTTTCGTCCGATAGCTTCACTAATTTGGTTGCTCTAGTTTCTATTGTATTTACGAATGTCGTCTTGGTGCGATGGATTTTGCTTACAGAGCAAATATTCATAGCCAGGTTTCAATACGATATGGCCAATGTCGCCAATGTTGGCTTTGCGGTCGCCCGCACGTTAAATGCGGTGGTCGCCTGTTATGTCTTTGGCGTGCACAAATTGAGCAACTGGGCGCTGTGGCATTTTGGCGGGCATGTCGTGGTCGCGTTGATTTGCGTTAGAATATTGAGTCGGTTCGGCGCGCCCGAATGGCGTCTGTTGAAAAATGAGACGCGATTGGGAATTTACTTTTGCACAACGTATTTTTTTCAAGCTGTTCGCCAGAATGTTGACATTTTGGTATTAGGTCTTGTGGCTACGCCGGAGATCGTGGGGAGTTTCAGCGTTGCGCGTCGTATTCTTGATACGAGCGCGTTGACAGTCGCCGCCCTTCACCGGCTGACTTACCCCAAGCTCGCCGTGGCGAGCGCCGCGGGTTTCACCAATACGCTCGCCCTCGCCAAGATGCTTTTGCCTTTAGTGATCGCGATTTCTAGTTTGACGAGCATCGCTATCTTTCTTGGCGCGCCGATTCTGCCGCTATTGTTCGGAAAGGATTTTTCCGCGACGATTGATTACGCTCGAGCGATCTGCTGGGTCGGAATCCTCTTCGGCGCCCAAGAAATGGCGGCCGAGGCGTTGGGCGCGTCTGGCCGACACGGAATTCGCGCGGCCATATACAATGCTGGAAGCATCGTCGGCGCGCTTCTGGTCGCGGTCTTAACCTATCTATTTATAATAAACGGCACGGTCTTTGCCTACTACGCCGCTGAAACCCTGACCGCTGTCACCTTCTGGATTGTAATGCTGTCGATGAGCAGCCGCTACTCTTCAATGTCACTAGTCTCACAAGAGCCTTCGCAATCCCGCGCCGACTGACGTTCGCCCAGCGCGGTTCAATGCTCTTCGGCGGTCCGCGATGCAGTGCGACGGCTGGATCGACCGGCCCGTAACCCGAAAACCCGCCGCGAGTGTTAAGCTGAAGATTGGCTTTGCAAACGCGGGATCAAACGAGTAGACCTTACGAGCCTCCACGAGTAAACTCCAATGATCATTTAGCTGCTCGAAGTGGAGGTTTTGGCGCCCGGTGGTATCGCGTTAACGAAATCCGCCACTTGGCTGGTTCCTATGCGGCGTAGGCCAGAAGAATCGTGTCCCGCGATTTATTCGTATGGTTGAATAGGTGACAAGCTCGTGAACGCCAATCCAATCCTTCATCTTTTTCACCTCGCGCTCCCCGGCCATTTGCCTTCCTTTCGGTTCGGTCGAGTCGCCCGCCCGCGCGGTCTGCTCGGAAGGGCTTGCGAATGATTCTGGTCAGCGTCATCATCAAGGCCTTGAACGAAGAACATCACATAGCCGCCGCGATCGAGAGCGCATTGAAGGCGGTTGAAGGTATTCACGCCGAGGTTATCATTGCCGACAGCGCCTCCACTGACCGCACCGTCGAGGTTTCTTCGCGGTATCCGGTGAAAATCGCTCAACTCGCGAGGCCGGATGAGCGCGGATGCGGAGTGGGTCCGCAGCTCGGTTATCAACATAGCTCAGGCAGCTATATATGTCTGATGGACGGCGACATGGTTCTCGACGCCGGCTTTATAAAGCGAGGACTTGATTTTCTCTCACGCAATCCATCCGTCGCCGGCGTCGGAGGCCTGATCGTCGAAAAGAATGTGACAAACCTTGAATTCCGCCGTCGGGTGAAGCGAAAATCGCCCGACCAATCGGCTGGTTCCGTGGGCCGGCTCAATGGCGGGGGACTATATCGCGGATCCGCGATCAATGCGGTCGGCTATTTTTCAGACCGCAATTTGCATGGGTGCGAGGAATTCGAACTCGCGACGCGCTTGCGGGCGGCGGGATGGGGGCTCTATCGACTCGAGTGTCCCTTCGTTTACCATTACGGCCACACTGAAGGCGCTTACAGGCTTTTATGGCGGCGGTTTCAAACCCGTTATTTGTGCGGTTCGGGCGAAGCGCTGCGAGCCGCGCTGGGCAGGCCGCAGTTTTGGCTTGTCATCAATGAATTGCGCGAACTCCGGCTGTGGCTCGCCGTTTACATCTGGTGGTCGGCGATCGTGGCGTCGATTTGGTTGACCGCTGCCGCGCTCGCGCCTCCTGCGGTCACACTTGCGCTGATGGTTTTTCCCGTCGCGGTGATGGCTCTGAAATACCAGTCGTTAAAACTTGGGGCTTACTCCGTTTTCGCATGGAATATACACGCTCTAGACCGTATGTTCGCCGTATGC
>PLZT01000332.1 GCA_003152255.1 Methylocystaceae bacterium
GAATCCAGCGGAATCCCGATTTCGTGGGTTTTCCTGCCCGCGCCGTCCATTGTCTTTGACAGCTCGGGCGCCGGGTCTCTTTTCTCTGCTTGGGACGGCTCATCGTTTGCAATATCGGTCGGAGCTGTTTCGGCGGATGCTAACGAAAGAGCGACTAAGGCTGCTTCCTCCATAACGCTCTCCTCCATGCTTTTTGCGCCGTCGCTCGGGCGACCGAACGGTGTCAATAATAAGCAATACAGACGCGACGGCCGTAATCGTTCCAGCCCCATTCCGCGCATGCGGGCGGCGGCGGGGCGGTCGCCGCGCCGCTGGCCACGCCAATTACCGCGCCAGCCAGCGTGCCGGTCGTTGAACCATTGGAAAGCGCCGCGCCAATGCCTGCGCCGCCGAGGCCGCCAATCGCGCGTTCGGTGGGTGAGTAACGACCGGCGAGCGGGTAGCTCGGCGCTACGGCAATCGCGGCAACGAGCATCTTCTTCACGATGTGACACTCTCGGCTAAACACTGACGCACTCAACCCACGCGAGAGGCTAGGCACGAGAATGTAAACGCATCCTAAATGGAAGAGGCGCGTTTGCCGGGAAATGCGTTAGCACAATTTTAACTTGATTGGTTTGAGTCTTGCCGCTCATTCGCTCCCATCAGCGAGGCCCGCGCATGTTGAAGGATTTCGATCCGCCCCTCGGCGCATCGGCGGCCGCGCCGCAGGCGGGGGATGTTCCCGAGATAAGGGTCAGCTCGGCCGATGGGCCGCATGGCGGCTGGCGCCTGAACGAGGCGCAAGCGGACGCTGGTCCTGTCACGCCGCGTAAGCGTTTCTTGTCGCGCGCCGCGAGGATCGGAGCGGCGATTGTCGCCTATTCGCTTGCCGGCGTGGTGGGCTGGCATCTCTACGACCTTGTCGCCCCGAATTATGCGGGCTGGCCCGATTTCATCGCCGGAAAATTCGCGCAAATGAGCGCGGCGCCGGTCGATCTGCTTCCCGTGACGCAGAAAATGGCGGCAGAGATTCAGGCTTTGCAGACAGAGGTGGAGGCACTCGAAAAAGCCCGCAACGCGGACACGAAGTCCGCGCCGTCGGTCGAAGAGCTGAACCGGCGCATCGATGCCGCAAAAGCCGAGACCAACGCCGAGATCGGTGCTTTGTCCAGCCGCTTCCTGCTGTTTCAGCAGGAAGCGAATACGAAATTCGCCGAGATAAGCGCAACGCGTCTGGCCGAGAAGCGCGACGCCGGACCGGTCGAGAGCAAGGCCCGACCCGCCCTCGAGAAAGGCCACAAACACGCCCGCAGACGGCGCGGCGATGCCTTCGATCCGTCCCTGTATCCAACCGCGCCAGGCGCTCCAAAACCGCTCGGCGCAGGCCTCGATCGTTTATGAAAAGCGTGGCTGTAACCATAATGTCGTTTCCGGCGCGAAGTGATCGGAAATCCGGAACAGCGCTCATGGCATTCGCTTTGTGGCGCCTGGATCCACGATCGCCAGACGCCCCGACTGGTCTGTGCCTGCAAGGAAGCGACCAATGTCGAATTGCTGTTGCAGTCGGGCGTCGGTGTCGCCGAGAGTCCGCTTGGGGGTCAAAAGCCGTCCAACGGCGACCGCTCGCGACAGTCCATGTCGCGGGTATCAAGTGTTAGATTTTCACCGCTAGAGCACTATCCGATCAAACCGCGTCATAGCCGGATGACGCGAAGTAGTTCATGCACTCTTGCGGGGTGAAGCTTCGCAGCGCTTCGCCGACCGCCGCCTCGAGAGCATCGGCGGTCCGCGCCGCAATGCGCTGCAGGATCGACTTGATCTTCGAGAAGGGCTTCTCGATCGGATTGAAGTCCGGCGAATAGCGCGGAATATGCAGGACGCTTGCGCCTCTCGCCTCGATGGCGTTCCGCACGCCGGCGACCTTGTGCATGGCGACATTGTCCATCGCAACGACTTCTCCTGCGCAAAGCGTCGGCGCCAGGACCTGTTCGACATAGGCCAGAAACGCCGCCCCATCGAGCGCGCCGTCAATCGTCATGGGCGCGTCGACGCGGTCATAGCGCAGCGCTGCGATCAGCGTCTTTGTTTGCCAATGTCCAAAGGGGACGGACATCCGGCAACGCTCGCCTTGCGGCGCCCAGCCGAAGCGGCGCGCCATGTTTGTCGAGACGGCGGTTTCATCGATGAACACGAGTTTCAAAGGATCGAGATCAAGCTCTCCCTCGAACCAAGCCTCGCGCTCGGCCGCGACATCGTGTCTTTCCTGCTCCGACGCATGGCCCGTCTTCTTCTTACGCGTGATCCTGTGCCGCGCGAGGAACCGCCACACGGTTCCATAGCCGAAGCCGACGCCGTGGCGCTCCCTGATTTTCTCGCGCAGCTCCATGATCGTCATGTCCGGCTTTTTCGCGATCTGCGCGAGGATGAAATCGGCGTGCGCCTCGATGCGCTGCGATCTGCGGTCGCCGCCCATCCTCAAAGGCGCGACATCTCCCGTGGTCTCGACCTGCTTCGCCCAGCGAATGGCGGTCGCCGGACCGATATCGAACCGCGCGGCCGCCTGGCGCCGCGACATCCCGCCCGTGATCGCCTTCATCACCTTCTCGCGAATATCGATCGACAGCGCCATGATCTCCTCCCGTGCTCTCGTCGCGCTCAAACCCAATGATCGCTATTCGTGATATGGGAGTCCCCCGCAGGATTTTGAATCCTATACTGAATCGCCGTGCTCGGATAATGCTCTAAGCGTCGCCGAAACCAGGAGTGTTTCGTCATCCTGGGACAAGTCCGTCAGGAGCCGGATGACTGGGCGGACATTTCCCGTCAGAAATGCCGGGTAACCAATTGGCGAGACTACGACGCGGCACTTCGCAATCGTGGAAGCTTGACGATATGGTTTAGCGAGGAAGCGCTGGCGGGTTGGAGAGCGCAGCCACGCACGACGCCGGGTGGTCAGCGTCACTATTCGGATTTGGCCATTGAAACCGCTCTGACCTTGCGCGCGGTTTTTCGATTGGCACTGCGTCAGAGCGAGGGCCTGATCGGCTCGATCATGCAAATGCTCGATATCGATCTGCCGGTTCCCGATCATACGACGCTCAGTCGGCGTGCATGCGGGCTGCCGGTTCAACCCTATGGGCGAACTGCAATGGGCGAACTCCACCTGATTGTCGACAGCACCGGGCTGAAGTTGCGTGGCGCCGGGGAATGGCTGTTTGAAAAACATGGAACCGCGAAGCGACGCGCCTGGAGGAAGCTAAATATTGGGATCGATGCCGACAGCGGTGAAATCGTCGCTTTCGATCTCACCGACAAGGACGTTGACGACGCCTCTCATGTCGAAAGTCTGCTGCGGCAACTGAAGGCTGCTCCAGCTTCATTCATGGCCGATGGCGCTTATGACAGGACCGCCGTGCTGGACGCCATTCTGGCGAAAAATCCAACCGCACGTTTCATTGTCCCTCCATGCAAAGGGGCCGTGCCTGGGCCTACCGCCGCGACAACACCAACCCAGCGAGATGACCATGTCTTCGCCATCAATGCACGCGGGCGGATGAACTGGCAGAAGGCGTCCGGCTATAACAAGCGCTCGAAAGTCGAAGCGGCGATCAGTCGTT
>PLZT01000427.1 GCA_003152255.1 Methylocystaceae bacterium
TTACCGGATGTCCACATATGGGGCGTAGGCGCGGCACACGCTGCCATGGTCGACATACGCGAGCTGGCGTTCGATGACGTCTGACTCCAAAGGCCCGGTTCGTTCAGCACCGAAGACGCTGCCAAACGGATGCCATGGCCGGTCATTTCGTCCTTTTCGAACCCAAGCGCTAAGTTCATCCCCCAAAAGTGGGCAGCACTTGCGGCGCGACAATCACCGCAATGCCGTAGCCCACCAGAATGACGGCCGTTGCTGGAGCCACAGAGCGACCCCAAGGCAGCGTCTTCTCGGCGAAGACAATTACCGTGATCGTCGCTAGGGCGGCTATGTTCATCATGCCAAGAGGGAACATGATCGCACACAGAAGCCAGCAGCAACCGAGGCAATAGGCGCCGTGAAGCGCGCCCATGCTTATCGCGCCATTCACCCCATCGCGCCATGAGGTCATGATAAAGCTGATCGGCGTACGGCATTTCGACAGACACATGTCCTTCAACAGGGTTAACTGGTAGAGGCCCGCCGCCACAAAGACGACGCCGCCGATCCGAGCCGTTGTCTCCGGCGAGAACATAGCGCGCGACGCTATCGTCTCAAAGACGATGGAGCCTGCGTAGGCGGCGACGCCCGAGAGCGTCCAAACCAGCATATATCCCGCCAGAAATACCCACGTCGCCACAAAGGCCTCACCGCGCTGAACCTTGCCCGACTGCACTCTATGAAACACGAGAATCATGGGGGCGGCGGTCGGGAACATCATGGCCACCGTCATGACCATCCAGATCGCGACGAAAAGCGGCGCACGCAATTCCATGGTCGGCGAGGCCAGGTGCATACCCCCATTATGGCCCGCGCCCTGCCAGATAAGAAGCGCCCAGGCGACGACGGAGAGGGCCATCAGCAGGCCGAGAATCAAATTTCGCTGCGCCGCGACCGGGTCTATGCGAGCCTTTCCCATGTCAGCGTCTCCAGCCGTCGGGGCCTAGTTCGACCATTCGATTGGCGCGTAATGGCCGTTTCGGCCGGAATTGTTCCAGTTCATGCCATGGTCGGTGAAGCGATTCCCTTCGCAGCCGACGGCGAAGGCGATTTTTTCGGGCGCGACTGGATGACCAGTCATCCCCCAGATTTCGCCACTCGGATGCATGCTTGCCAGCGGAACGACGGCCATGCTCAGCACGCCGGGAATTTCGACGGAGCGCGACTTGCCTTCGATCGTATATTTGATTGCCACCTTCTTCACGCCGAGATGCTGACCAACCAGAGGAGCGAAGGCCGCCATGGGGCCACCCTCGGCACCGCCGAAGATCGCGCCGATCGCCGCCGTCTCCTCGTCGCTCGCGCGCTCGTCGACATAGACGGCGAGGGTCCAATCGCCCTCCGCCATCGGGCCAGGCGTATGCGCCGCGAGCGCGACATTGAGCCCGTCGAGCCCGACCTCGCCGTAGCTGCCCTCGTCGATATGAAAGACCATCACGACGTCGCAGACGCCCTGCGTCGGCCGCGCGGACATGGCCTTGGTCGAGACCAGACAGGGACAGACGATGTCGCAGCTGCAGTTCTCGAAATAGTCGCCGACGAGACGCCACTTTCTCTGCGCCGCCATTTTTTCCTCCATACGTCGAAACACCATGCCGATCAAATGGCGTGCGTCCGCCAGACGGCCACGTCGTTGTCAGAACGGCTCCTTGAAGGGCCTCAGATCCATTTCGTGAGTCCACGCGCTGCACGGTTGACGATGCAGCGTCCAGTAGGCGTCAGCAATGTCATCGACGGCGAGCAGACCGTCCGCACCCTTGGAGCGAACATATTCGGTGAAATTTGTCGCCGCATATTCGCCCGCAATCACGCCGTCGACGATAATATGGGCGACATGGACGCCTTTGGGGCCGAATTCGCGCGCCAGCCCCTGCGCCACTGCGCGCAGTCCGGCTTTCGCAGCGCCGAAGGCGAGGAATGGCGGACGCGCCCTCAGCGACGCGGTCGCGCCGGTGAAGAGGATCGTGCCCTTCCCGCGCGGGGCCATGCGACGCGCCGCCTCGCGCCCGACAATGAAGCCGCCCAAGGTGTTTTGGCGCCACAGGCGCTCGAAGAGTTTCGGGGTCGTCTCCAGCGTGGAAGCGGCGACATTGCTCCCGACGTTGTAAGCGACGAGTTCGACATCTCCGCCCCTGTCCGCGTCATCCAACAGGGCGGCGACGTCGGCCTCGCTTGCGGCGTCGGCGACTTGCGCAAGGGCCGCGCCGCCCGTTGCCGCGATCCCCTCGGCGACGGCCCGCAGCCGATCCAGCGTCCGGCCGGCGATCGTGACGCGCAGCCCTTCTCGCGCGAAACGCCGCGCCAGTGCTGCGCCGAGACCCGTCTCGGCGCCGACGCCGATCACAACCGCCACGCCTTTATGCGGCGCCTTTTCCTTCGTCATGACGCATTCGAACCTCTGTGGCCGTCCCTTATGCTCGTCCGAAGAGGAGGATGAAGTTGTTCGCGGGCATGTCCAGGATTTTCTTCAATGCGATGTTATGCGCGTTGGCGGCTTTCTCAAGGTCCTTCACATCTTTCAGTCCCCATTCCGGGACCTTGGGCGCAAGGATTTCCTGATCGAAGGCCGCGTTCGACTCGGTCGTATACTTTCCGTCGACCTTGAATGGTCCATAGATCGCGACGAAACCCTCCTTTGTGAGCACGCGCTCAGCGACCTGGGCGATGCCATCACAGATAGAGACGGGCGCGACCTGGAACAAATTGATCACGAAGATCGCGTCATAGAGTCGATCGGCGGAGCTGGGCCAGGTGTCGGGCGCGGTCAGGTCAATTTTGATCGGATCGGCGATAATGCCGTTGCCCTGCTCGGCGCGCTGCTTCTTAATCGTGTCGAACACGTCGACATCATAGTCGGAAGGCTGGAATCTCAGATCAGGGAAATGCGGCGCGAAGTAGTTGATGTGGTTGCCAGCACCGCTCGCGAGTTCGAGCACGTTGCCGCTCGATGGAAAAATCTCCCTGAAGACAGTGAGAATCGGGTCGCGGTTACGATTGCCTGCCCATGCGACATAGGGGCTGAGCGGATGGGGATCGATCGGAGGGCGGTCGGCGGGTATGCTGCTGGACATGTCGATTCTTCCTTTAGTGTGTTGTAAGCCAAATCAGTCTTTGGTTCCGCAGGCGCGGAGCCGTTTCGATTTCCGCGAGGCTTGCGCTGCCGGCTTTTAGGCTGCGGCCAGAATGTCCTGGATATGGGTGGCGCTCATCCCATAAACGTCCTCCACCGCGATTGAGCTTTCACGTTCCGCAGCGACCGGCCTCGGTTGCTTTTGCCACTTCGTCGAGGCGACCAGTCTTCACGTCGTAGACATAGCCGTAGATCGGGATATTGCCTGGGACGAGTGGATGCTCGCGAATGCGCCTTATGTCTTGGATCACACTCTCTTCCTGCACGCGGATGGTGTGCCACTTAATGAAATGACCGGCTGCACAGCCGCCGCCATGCTGCGGGTTCGACCAGTTCTTGCCATCAAAGCTAGCTGTGGCGAGATTGTCGTCCAGCAATCCGGCCATGGCGTCGTCACAGAACAGCTCCATGCCGCAATTGGTGTGATGAATCACGAACCATTCCAGCGTTCCGAGTAGCTTATGCGAGATAACGAGCGAACGGATGGCGTCATCGCTGGCGCGGCCTCCGGCATTACGGATTACATGCGCATCGCCTTCGGAAAGGCCGGCGTATTTTGCTGGATCGAGTCGCGCATCCATGCAGGTCAGAATGGCGAAGCGCCGCGCTGGAGGCAGCGCGAGCTGTCCCTTGTCGCCAAAACTCCCGACATATTTAGCGTTGGCGGACAACACCTCTTCGAGAATCTTGCTTGTCATTTATTTCTCCCTTTGAACGCAAGGGACGCTCGTTCGATGGCGTCTCCTCCTGCGGCTTTCGCGGACGTTTTACGAAACCGGGCCGTTTTTTAAGCCCCGAAGCTGAGTAACGAAAATGAAAAGTTTTCATCGTCCAGTGCAAAACCGTCATGAAGCTAGAGCCGCCAAATTTGTTCCTTCCTCCAACGCAAAATGGCCTATATGGCATTACGGAAATTCGTGGTGAGCGGACCAAATGTCTGAGGTAAGAAACTTCGATCTCAACCTTCTAGTCGCCCTCAAATTGTTGTTGGAGGAACGCAGCGTCTCTCGGGCCGCTGAGAAGATGTTCGTTAGCCCCTCGGCAATGAGTCATATATTGCAGAGACTNNGTTGCAGCGACGAGCGAAAGGCGCTTTGTGATAGCAACCAACGATTATGTCGATTTCATCATTTTTCCTCCACTTATCGAAGCTACTAACAAGCTCGCGCCGAACATTCAAATACACGTAAAGCCAACGCGTAGCGCCGTTCCTTACACAGCTATTGACAAGAATAGCGTGGATCTCGTTATTGGATTTAGGGACCTTCTAAATCCACACCCCTATGTTCGTCAAACAACAATTATGTCAGATAAATTCACGTGCTTAGTAAGAAATGATCATCCGATTATTACTGGTACGAGTATATCGTTTGAGCAATTTATATCTGGCAGTCACATGGTAACGTCTAGCCATGAAACAGGTTCTGGTTTGATCGATAGCCACCTCAAGGAACTCGGTGTGAAGAGAAAAGTTTCGTTGATAGTTCCAAATGTTCTCTCTGTCCCACGGATTCTTGCGAACACGGATTTAGTATTTTCGGTGCCTCTGACCCTGGCAGAACATTTCGTTCAACTCGCGCCGCTCAAAATGATGCCGTTCCCTATGAATTGCCCGGAACTTGATTTGATCATGGTGTGGCATCCGCTACAGGAGAAAGAATCGGCGCACGAATGGCTGCGACAACAAATTCTCGGAACTTGCCACAAACTGGCGGGTTAGCGGAGCAAACCCCGACTCTGGGCGTTAGGTGCGGTTCTCGAAACAGCCGCCTTCGCCTACCGCGCGACGGAAATTCTCGGGCATTACGGCGGCGTGATCGCTCCAAACCCCACTTAAACACCAAATTTTTGCAAGCCACTGATTTTCGTCTGTTTGCGGCGAAATTCGAGGCGGCGTGGCGCTGCGCTTGGGGCGGCTTCGGCGTTTTTGGACGGGTTTCGGGGGGCGGAGGCCTTTGGCGGGCTCGCGGCGGCAACGCGACATGGGCCTGGCGGAACAAGGCAGTGATTGTCGGTGCCGCGTCGGCGCGCTCCAGCCAATCGGCGCCGCGATACTGGAGGCGCACCTGTTGCACCCAATCAAGATCGTGCAGCAGTTCCTTCCATTCCGGCGCGACGCCCGCCTCGCAGGAAAGATCGTCGAGAGATTTTTTGCAGGACGAGGGCTAGAGCGCTATCCGATCAAGCTGCATCGTAACCGGATGAGGCGAAGTAGTTCATGCACTCTTGCGGCGTGAAGCTCTGCAACGCCTCGCCAACCGCCGCCTCCAGCGCGTCGACCGTGCGCGCCGCGATGCGCTCCAGGATCGACTTGATCTTCGAGAAGGGCTTCTCGATCGGGTTGAAGTCCGGCGAATAGGGCGGAAGATAAACGACGCTTGTGCCCTTCGCCTGGATCGCTTCCTGAATGCCGGCGACCTTGTGCGTGCGCACATTGTCCATCAGCACCGTTTCGCCCGCAGAAAGCGTCGGCGCCAGGACCTGCTCGACATAGGCCAGGAATGACGCCCCGTCGAGCGCGCCGTCGATCGTCAGCGGCGCGTCGATGCGATCCCACCGCAGCGCGGCGACGAGCGTCTTCGTCTTCCAATGTCCGAACGGGACGGACATCCGGCAACGCTCGCCGCGCGGCGCCCAACCAAAGCGGCGCGCCATGTTGGTCGATACCGCCGTTTCGTCGATGAATACGAGCTTTGATGGATCGAGATCGAGCTGTCCCTCGAACCACTCCTCGCGCGCTTCGGCGACATCTTGCCTTTCCTGCTCCGACGCATGGCCCGTCTTCTTCTTGCGCGTGATGTTGTGCCGCGCCAGAAACCGCCACACCGTTCCATAGCCGAAGCCGACGCCGTGGCGCCCCCGGATTTTCTCGCGCAGTTCCATGATCGTCAGATCCGGCTGCTCCTCGATCTGCGCACGGATGAAATCGGCGTGCGCCTCGATGCGCTGCGACCTGCGGTCGCCGCCCATCTTCGAAGGCGCGATGCTTCCCGAGGTTTCGACGCGCTTCGCCCAACGAACCGCGGTCGCCGGACCAATGTCGAACCGCGCCGCGGCCCGACATCCCGCCGACGATCGCCTTCATCACCTTCTCGCGAATATCCATCGAAAGCGCCATGATCCCCCTACCGAAGCCTCGGTCCGCCTCAGCTCGACGGACGCCCCTTTGGATATGGGAATCCTGGCCATTATATTGATCCTTTATTGAATCGGCATGCTCGGATTGCGCTCTAGCAGCCCGTCGGACTGACGTTTAAAGCTTGATCTCCAAGCCGGTTTTGCCAGCGCGTAGGTTCATTTGACGCTTGATCGGCTCCAGAACGCGTTGTGACGGCCCCCTCTCGACCTTGCGTCTGGGCGTCTTGAACTGCGCCAAGCCGCGCACGCTCCCGTCAGGCGGGGTTGAGGACGAACATCCGCTTCATATTCCA
>PLZT01000425.1 GCA_003152255.1 Methylocystaceae bacterium
CGTCCTTGGTCTTCTTCGCAACAGATCGTAGCGTCGCGGCGTCGAAATCTTCCCGAAGCGGAATAGGCATGGCGAACCTCTTTCGTTCGTCATGTTGAATCAGAACGCTGCCGATTCGGGAAGAGACGCAGAGTCACCCTCTCGGAGATTTGGTATAACGCTCGCCGCTCGAAACATCTCCACGGCGTAGTCGGTTGTGCCGCCTCCCGGCGCGGCGACGCTCGAGATGAGCCCCGGCAGCCGCAGCCCCCGCGCGTCGACGCCGAAGCGCCGCGTATAGTAATCGCAAAGCAATTCGCCGGCGAGCTTGGTGACGCCGTAAATGGTGGTCGGCCGCTGGATGGTCACTTGCGGCGTGCGCCGGCGCGGCGTCGACGGTCCGAATACGGCGATCGAACTTGGGAAAAACAGCTGGCAGCGAAACTCACGCGCCGCTTCAAGCAGATTATAGGCTGTGCCCATGTTGACGGTCCATGCCTCTTGCGGTCGTTTCTCGGCGACCGCGGAGAGGAGCGCGGCGAGGTGATAAACCGCGCCAATGTCGCGCCGGCGCATGACCTCGAAGATTTGGCTCGACTGCATGCAGTCGAGACGTTCGTAATCGCCACCCGCTGTAAAAGACCGACTCGTCACGGCGCGCAAGTCCGACGCGACGACGCGATCGGCGCCATAATGTTTACGCAAGGCGGGGACCAATTCGACTCCAATCTGACCCAGCGCGCCGGTAACAAGGATTCGTCGCATATCCACCACCCGACGGCGCCGCTGACCCCGCCACCTCGGCGAAGGCGCCACGCTACTCAGTTATGGCTGTTCGCCCTCTCGCCAAGATCCCCTCGGAGCGTTTTCATTCGTCGCCAAGCGGAGCGTCGAACCCCGCGCCGACGCGCCGCCCAGCCCCGACGCGCGCAGGCTCGCGTCGAGCGAGGCCGCCTCGGCTTCTTGGTAGAGCGCTGTTTCATCGAGAACCGCGGCGCCCAGCGCCTCCTCGAACGCCCTCCGGTTCGACCGCTCGCTGAATTTCCTGGGGCCCGTCGCATCGAGGTTCGAACGGAAAATTCCCGCCGCGCTCACCGGGAGGAAATCTTCATAGCCAATCGGCTCGATTCGCAGGAAGCCCGCCTGCAGCAGCCCCTCGACCGAAAATGGCTCCTGGCCTTCGGCGGTCCGCTTCGCGCCGCCGGCTGTCGCCGAATAGCGGAAGAAGGCCAGTCGCTCCACACATAGCGTCGCCGCGTCGTCCGGGAAGGCTTCGAAGCAGCGACGGAGCTCCTCCATATGCGCCACGGCGTTGGAAGCGTCGCCGGCGATCGGGACGCGAGCGTGGGCCGCGGCGCGCAACCGATCATAGAGCGCGCGCCCCTTGGGCGTGAGCGCGACGCCCCGCTGCTCGATTTCGCCAAACCGCGCGGTGTGAACGCCGACCGCGGGCGCGCCGGACGCTTTTGGAAAGACGACCGGCTCGGGCAACGCCTTGAAACTCGTTTGCCGCAGGAGAATTGGACAGCGGCGGCGCGGCGGCCCTTCAATTATCGCTTTCGGCTTCATCTCGCTCGCCGCTAGCGCTTGCTGGGCGGCGTCGATATCAAGCGCCGCCAACGCTAGACGGTTGATATGCGGGCCATCGAAGCAGGCGACGTCGGCAATGAGCGGATGCGCCGAATGAAGCTTGCGATAGACCTCGGCCGGAACCGTCGCCGCGCCGCGCCAACGGAAGGTTTCGACGGCCGCGGCGACGAACGCCCGCGCTCGAGTTTCGTCGAATCCACCATTCCCTTCGAACTCCTCGATCAACTCCATACAGCGCGGCGTGAAAATTTCTCGCCGGGCCAGCGCCGCGGCGGCCGCGCGCCGCGCCTCCTCATCGTCGATCAGATCCAAACGCAGCAGCGAAGTGAAGACGCGAAACGGGTTGCGCCGTAAAGCCTCCTCGCTGGTCGGCCGGAAGGCAGTCGAGTGCACTGGAATTCCGGCAACCGAAAGATCGTAATAGCCCACGGGGGCCATGCCCATGATCATGAAGAGCCGCCGGATGGTCGACAGCTCCTCGGGCGTCCCGAGCCGAATGGCGCCGTGGCGTTCCATGCCGAGTTGGTCGAGTTCGCCTCGCCGCTCTCCTTCAATCTCTCGATCCGCGCTCAGCGCCTCGCGGTTCGATCTGGCGACGAGTTCGGCCAATGCGCGATATTGCGGAACCTCCGACTTGTACATGGCTGACATCGCGCGCGAGAACATGGCGCGGATCGCATCCGCCGAAACAAACGCGGCGGCAGTCACGACGCGTCTCCGACGTCGTCAAGATCCTGAAACCTTTCGATGGGCGCCCTGTTCGGCTTAAGCTCCGACATCGAATCTCACTCCCTGCGCCAGCGGCAACTCGGCCGAATAATTGATCGTGTTGGTGGCGCGGCGCATATAGGTCTTCCAGCAATCCGAACCGGCTTCGCGTCCGCCGCCGCTGTCTTTCTCGCCGCCGAAAGCACCGCCGATTTCGGCGCCCGACGGCCCGATGTTCACATTGGCGACGCCACAATCCGATCCCTCCGCGGACAGGAAGCGCTCCGCTTCGCCGACGTCGCTTGTGAAGATTGACGAAGCGAGGCCGTGCGCAACGTCATTGTGCATCCGGAGCGCCTGATCGAAGTCTTGGTGCTTCATCAGGTAGAGTATGGGCGCAAAGGTTTCGCGCCGCACGACGGGCGCCTGCTCCGGCATCTCCACGAGCGCCGGCCGCACGTAATAGGCGCCCGGAAAGCGATCCATGAGCAGCCGCTCCCCGCCCATGACGACGCCTCCGGCTTCGCGGGCTTCGTCGAGCGCCTCTCGCATGACCCGATAGGCGTTTGCGTCGATCAGCGGGCCGATCAGCGTGGCGCCGTCGCGGGGATCGCCGATCGCTACGCTGGCGTAAGCGCGGCGGAGGCGCCCGAGCGCTTCGTCGTAGACCGCTTCGTGCAAGAGCAACCGCCGCAGCGTCGTGCACCGCTGCCCGGCGGTTCCCATCGCGGCGAAGGCGATGGCGCGCACGGCGAGATCGAGGCGGGCTGATGGACAGACGATGGCGGCGTTGTTGCCGCCGAGCTCCATAATGGCGCGCGCGAACCTGCCGGCAAGACGGGGCGCCACGGATCGGCCCATGGCGGTGGAGCCGGTCGCCGACACGAGGCGAACGCGCGCGTCGTCGACAAGCGTCTCGCCGAGCTCCCGCCCGCCCAAAACCAAGCCGCACAACCCCGCGGGAACGGCGCCGAAACGCGCGGCGGCGCGCCGGAACAGAGCCTGCGTCGCGAGCGCCGTCAGCGGAGTCTTTTCCGACGGCTTCCAAACGAAACCGTCGCCGCAAACCAGCGCGAGCGCCGCGTTCCAGGCCCATACCGCGACCGGAAAATTGAAGCTGGTGATGATCCCCACTACCCCCAGAGGATGCCATGTCTCCATCATTCGGTGGCCCGCGCGCTCCGTCGCGATCGTCAGACCGTAGAGCTGTCGCGACAATCCAACCGCGAAATCGCATATGTCGATCATCTCCTGAACCTCGCCGAGGCTTTCGGACGAGATCTTTCCCGCTTCGAGTGTGACGAGCCGCGCCAGTTCCGGCTTGGCGGCGCGCAATTCCTCGGCAAGCAAGCGGACGAAGGCGCCCCGGCTCGGCGCCGGAACTTTTCGCCAGACGCGAAACGCGTTTTCCGCATCGGCGACGGCGGCGGTCGCCGACTCGGTATTGCCGAACTGCGGCCTCCCGATCGGTTCGCCGGTGATCGGCGAGCGCGACTCGGCTTCCCCGCGCTGGAAGGCCTCGGACGCAACGCCCAACCTCGCAAGTATCTCCGCGGCCTCTCGAGCAAGTTCGCCCGTCAATGCGCGCCTCCATGCGCCCGTCCCGCGCATCCTCTTTGCTCGGAGAGTCGAGCTGGCCGCGCGGACTTGATCGCCTATCTTATATGGAGCGGGACGGGGGCTCGCAAAGTGCGGGAGTCGTTGGATGATGGGCGTCGCGAGCGGTGGGAGCCGATACTGCGCGAGGAACTACGAGCCGCTGCCGGTCGTTCTCGCGCGAGGCGAAGGCGCGCATCTGTGGGACGTGGAAGGACGGCGCTACGTGGACATGATGAGCGCCTATTCGGCGGTGAGTCTTGGTCACGCCCATCCGCGCATCATTGCGACGCTCACCGAGCAAGCGCGACGCCTTTCGGTGGCGTCGCGAGCCTATTACGACGATCGGCTCGGTCCATTCCTCGAGGAAGTTTGCAAAGTGACCGGTCTCGACGTCGCGCTGCCGATGAACAGCGGAGCGGAGGCGGTGGAGACGGCGATCAAGGCGGCGCGCCGCTGGGGTCATCGCGTCAAAGGCCTGCAGCATCCCGTAATCGTCGTCGCCGAGGGGAATTTTCACGGCCGCACCACTACGATCATCAGTTTCTCCTCGGAGCCGGAATATCGCGACGGGTTTGGACCCTTCACGCCGGGCTTTCGCGCCGCCGCGTTCGGAAACCTCGCGGCGATGGAGGCGGCAATCACGCCCGACACCGCCGCCGTGCTCGTCGAGCCCATACAAGGGGAAGCCGGCATTATCGTTCCGCCGCATGGCTGGCTCGCTGGCTTGCGCCGCCTGTGCGACGAGCGCCACGTCTTGCTGTTGCTTGACGAAATTCAATCCGGTCTGGGCAGGACGGGCGCCTGGTTCGCATTTCAACACGAAAACGTCCGGCCGGACGGTGTCATGCTGGGCAAAGCCCTGGGCGGCGGCGTGTTGCCGGTTTCCGTTTTCGCGGCGCGGCAAGAGGTCATGGATGTTTTTACGCCGGGGTCTCATGGCTCGACTTTCGGCGGCAACTCACTCGCGGCCGCGGTCGGACTCGAAGCGCTCCATGTGATCCGCGACGAGGGATTGGTGGAGCGGAGCCGGCAATTGGGCGAGCATATGTTGCGCCGCTTGGCCGCCATCCATAGTCCCGCCTTGAAAGAGGTCCGCGGTCGCGGCTTATGGGCGGGGGCCGAGATCGACCCGCAATTCGCAAATGCTCGCGCGGTTTGCGAACGCCTGCTTGAAAATGGCGTGCTGTCAACTGCCACGCACCACACGGTTGTTCGACTGGCGCCGCCACTCGTCATCACCCGCGAGGATCTCGACTTCGCCATCGATCGTTTCGAGGAAATCTTGGTCGAAATCGTCGAGCCGCGGCGGCAGGGGGGGGCCGCGCGCGGAGCGGTCTGTTCGCCGCGTCATGATTTTGAACCGGCGTGGAAGCGCGAGTAGCCCTGCCCTTTATGCAAGGACAAGGGGAGATGCGTGTCGAGCCTCTTCTTCATTTGACGGGATATGAAATTCATCCGAAACCCGGATGGCCGTGGCGGCGATAGTGTTAAGGACGCGCCAATCAAGGGTAGAGGCCGCGTTCTTCGTGGGCCGTGAGGATGCGCTCGCGGGCGACCACGAACGCGGCTGTGCGCAGGGAAACGCCGCGTCGTTCCGAGGTGTGCCAAATCTGTTCGAGGGCGTCGAGAACGATTTTTTCGAGGCGCTGATTGATCTCGTCCTCGGTCCAAAAATAGCTGGCGAAATCCTGCACCCACTCGAAATAGCTTACCGTCACGCCGCCAGAATTGCAGATTACATCCGGAACGACGACGATCCCCCGTGAACCGAGAATATCGTCGGCCTCGGGAAGGGTTGGACCATTGGCGCCTTCGAGCACCAGGCGGGCGCGCAGCCGCTCGGCGCGCGCGACAGTTATTTGCCCCTCGAGCGCCGCGGGGATCATAACGTCGCAGGGCGCATCCCAAAAAGCCTCCGGATCCAGACTGTCGGCGCCTGGAAAGCCGCCGATAGTGTGGTGACGCTGGACATGGTCGGCGAGCGCGGCGATCGGCAACCCTTGGGCGTTGAAGATCGCGCCGCCAGAATCTTGCGCCGCGACGATCAGGGCGCCTGCCTTCGCAAATAATTCCGCTGTCGTGGAGCCGACATTGCCGAACCCCTGAATGGCGACGCGGGCGCCCCCGATCGGCATGTTCAAGCGCCGCATCGCCTCGCACCCAATGACGAAAACGCCGCGCCCGGTGGCCTTGACCCGGCCGAGCGAACCGCTGAGATGGACTGGCTTTCCCGTGACGACGCCCGGACTCGCGAGCCCGGTGTTCATCGAATAGGTGTCCATCATCCAGGCCATGATTCTTTCGTCGGTGTTGACGTCGGGCGCGGGAATGTCCTTGTCCGGGCCGATGACAATGCCGATCTCGCTGGTGTAGCGCCGCGTGAGGCGTTCGAGTTCGGGTTCGGACAGCCGGCGCGGATCCACGCGCACGCCGCCCTTGGCGCCGCCGAAAGGCACGCCGATGACGGCGTTCTTGACGCTCATCCAACCGGCCAGGGCCATCACTTCGGACAGGGTTACCTGCTGATGGAAGCGCACGCCGCCCTTGCCCGGACCGCGCGAGGTATTGTGCTGCACGCGATAGCCCTCGAAGTG
>PLZT01000100.1 GCA_003152255.1 Methylocystaceae bacterium
CGGCCAGCAGAATAAGCACCAGCCCGAGGATCGCGAGACCAACAACCGAAAAGCCAGAGCCCGACGACGCCACGACTTTCGCCGCCGCCAGCGCGTTGGCGAGGAGCGTCGACAGCGACGAACTGACGCTCGCCTCGGCCGAGGAGCAATTTGTTCCCCCCGCGCCCGTGCAAACCGCCGTCGCTATCCCGTCGCCCCCATGCACGAACACTTGCGCCACGAAGGTCGAAAAATCGCTCCATCCCAGCGCCAGCGACCAAATCAGGGCCATCTTCAGGATCTTCCACACGAACGCGCCCGCCGACAGCGAGGCCCGGCCGAAGATCATTTCAAAACCCCAATAGGCGACGTAAACCGTCATCGCCACCACCAACACCGGCTGCAAGCCGGCGGTCAGGCTTTGATAAATCGTCTGAATCGAATTCGCGGCGGCCGTATCGACCGCCGAAAATAATTGGGTGACTATATCGGTCATTTCGGCCCATCCGATTTTTCGCCAAAAAGCATCAATTCACGGGAAGCAGCGGCCCGCAGTCGGCCGCGAATGCGGCGCCGAAGTTCAAAAAGCCGTCTCGCGTACAGGGCGCCATGAGCTCCTGATGCGCGCAGGCCGAGATAGACACGAGTCCGATGGCGAGCGCGGTCATTACCGCGGCTCGCTTGAGAGCTACTGTCATTCGCCGTCCCTCTTAACTACGGTGTGATTGTTGTCGGAGCGGTGGTGAGAACCGCCGCCGTCGGCGAATAGGTGAACATGTTGGAGACCTTCGACTGAGCCGCCAAATCTTGTTGCGCCGCCGCGTTCAGCGCGGAATTGGTCAAATTGACCGCGCCGATCAATTCGTTGATCGTCTGGCCGGTTTGAACCTGCAATTGAGAATTCGCGTCAATCGAGCCCTTTATGTCCGCGGCGGTTCCGATCGTGCCGGCGGCGGTCGTGAAAGAGCTGCTCCGCGTCGTCGACGCCGACTGCGCGCCGGCGATCGCCGCGGTCAGCGCCGCCGCGGTATTCAACGCGCCGACATAGGCCACATCGGTCGCGTTGGTTGACGCGGTCGCGGAGCCAGTCAGACTTTTCACGAGGTTGAGGCCGTTGATGATCGTCGACGCCATTGATCCAAATGAGCCAAGGCCGCCCATCGACAGCGTGCCGCCGCCGAGCAGCGAGCTCAGGCTCGGAATGCTCGACATTGAAAAGCCGCCTGACGCGATGGACGACAGCGCGCTGGTCGAGCGATTGCCTGTCACGGCCGTCAAGGTCTTTTGCACGGTCGTCAAAATCTGCTGGTTCGACGCCATGATCGCGGCCGTATTGGCGGCCGTTGTCGTGGCTTGTGTCAATGTCGCCGCGTCGATGACCGGAACTTGCGCCAGCACGGCGTTTTGCAAAACCAGCGTCGCGGCCACAGCGACTATGAGGCGTTTTTTCGACATCGTTTTTTCCTTGCAAAAACCCACGGGAAACCTGTCAACGTGCCGTAACTAATGGCGCGCCGCCGCCGCCGCTTGCAGCGCCGCCAGTTGTTGCGGCACAGAGCTGAAGGACGCATTGGCGATCGGAGTGACGGTCGCGTTTGTGTTCGGCGTCAGCGCGCCATTCGTCAAAATCGCCGCCGCGGGGTTGTAGTTGAGAAAGCCGGACGCCGCGCTCGCCGAGGCGATTCCGGTCAGATTCTTTTGGTTCAACAATTGCGCGGTCAAAGTCGCGAGCTGAATATATTGATTCCAGATGCTCGCGTTGTTGACCCGCGCGCCGCTGTTTTGGTTCCATGCCCCCTGCGCCGGGGACAGAAACCCGATAATCGCGCTTGTCGCGCTCAGGCCGGTTTGGTTCGACGACAGCGCCGTGTTCACGCCGGTCAGCGACGCCAGCACTTGAGCGACGGCGTTCAGGTTCAACTGGCCGGTCGAGCGTGTCGCGACCGTTCCCGATAAAGACGGAATCGCCGCGCTCAAATTCATGCCGGAAATGTTTCCGGTGCTTGCAGGCGTCCCGACGCCGCTGACGACGGTTTGACCGGCGGAGCTCACCGTCGCGCCCTGCCCCGGCGAAACCATGCTTCCGGTGACGCCCTGGGAAGGAGCTACCTCTTGATGCTTTGACGCGTTCACCTTGGTCATGCAATCGGCGATGGAGGCTTCCGTCGCCTCGCGCGCCGTATCGGTCACGGCGAGTTGAGCGCCCGCCTGCCCGCCGCCGCAAATAGTCGCTGCGCCAAGAGCCGCTATAAGAGCCAGCCTATGCCGCATGAGCTTGCTCCTTTACCGCAGTGGGCCAACCGCAGAACAGGGGCAGCCAATCCTTGGGGTCGTCGCCGACCTCCTTACGAATGTCTTCGCACTCCTGGACGGAATCGACGTTGCCGGACAGCACTTTCACAATGTCCAGCATGTGACCGAGATCGAGACGCGCGATCACCGAGTCCTGGTCGTGCTTTACGAGAAACTGGCGGGAGTCGGGGTGGGTGTTTCGCACCCACTCCAATTCCCGATAGGAAAGCTTGAACCCTTCAAGGTAGCTTTTGTCGTCGGCCTTGGGGTTCGGAAAAAAGATGTTGGTCGGCGTCTGTTCGAGCAAGGTATGACCCATCGCCGAGCTGACGATATCCTTCGCCGATTGCGTGCCGAAGCCGACCACGCCATTGAGCTTTCTGATCGTCTTGAGTTTGTCGTTGAGAAAGCTGGCGAATTTGTCGTCGCTGAGAATTTTCCAGCCTTCGTCGATAAACAGCATCATCGGCGTGCCATCCATCATTTGCTCGATGCGATGGAAGATGTAGCCGAGGGCGGCGGTGCGAATGTCGTCATCGTCGAGAATCTTCGTCATATCGAAGCCGAAAATTCCGTTTGTCGCGGACCAGGTGTCGATCTCGTTGTTGAACAACCAGCCCCTCGATTTGGTCCACACCTCGAAGCGAGAGGCCAAATCTTCCTGGCCGCTCTTTTCCGCGCCGCGCAGCAATTGCGCGACATCGCCGAACCGCCGTTCCGCGATCGGAACGGAGAAGATTTGCCGGACGGCGCTCTCGACGATCTTGATTTGCTGCGCGCCGAGGTCGCCGCC